>JAFAFN010000329.1 GCA_023423475.1 Actinomycetes bacterium
AACTCCTGACCTGCTGTTTACAAGACAGCTGCTCTGCCAACTGAGCTACTCGGGCGACTCCGTCGCGGTAGGCGCTCGCGACGTCCAGCGAGTCTACGCGAGGTGGTGGAGCACCCGATCGAGGTCGGTCGCCGGCTACGGAGCGATGACCAGGTCGGTGATGCGGCCACCTACGAGCGTGAAGTGGCGGTTCAGGTCGATGACCCCACCCGGGAACGTCGACCTCGAGGTGTCGTGACGGTCCAGCGCACGGCGTCGCTGCATACTGCTCCGATGAGCTCGGTCGTGTCGGTGTACTCGGACCCGCCACCTCGAAAGACTCGGTGAGCTCGACGGCGCCGCGGCACGTGCGCCAGGCGTCGACGACGACGGGAGAACGCCGACGATGTCGAGAGCTGATACGGCGGCGCGATGGTCGAGCTGGACGCCGTCGTCGCGCGTCGCGCGGCGGCTCGAGCGATGGTGACCGCCGAGAGCGCTGCGCGACGCCCGCGTCAGGCGGCGTGGCGGTACTTCGCCTCGGCCACGCAGAATGCGGCGAACCCGAGCAGTCCGAGGGCGACGGCGCCCAACAGCACACGGCCGCCGGTCGACGCAGCCAACTCCTGCAGCGCAGCGGACAGACCGCCCGCCTCATCGGGGTTGTAGGTGACCGCAGCGCGCACCGTCAGGTAGCCCACGATCGCCCAGACGACCGATCGGGCCCCGTAGCCGGCCTGCCCGAACTTCCGGACGGCGTCCGAGGAGGTGGCCAGACGCTTCTCGAAGGAGGCATCGATCGCGTGGTGCTTGAACATGTAGACGGCGTAGCCGATGAGTCCCAGACCTGCGGCGCCGACGATCCACTGACCCATCGGCCAGTTCAGCACGATGGCCGTCGCCGTCTTCTGGGACTCACCGTCGCCGCCGCCCGATCCGCCCGACGAGCCGCCCCAGTTCGAGATGGTCACCGATGCCGACCCGACGGCGAGCGCGAGGTACACCACGCCCTTGGCGAAGAATCGGACACGGTCGGTCGCCTCGTCGCCCTCGACCGGATCGCCGACCGCGGCGTCGAGGAACCTCCACGCAGCGAGGGCGAACAACGCCAGCGTCATCAGGACCAGGAACACCTTGCCGAGCGGCTGCTCCCCGATCCACGCGAAGGCTCCTTGGGACGACGCCTGCTCGTCCGGGGACCCGAACGCCAGCTGCAGAGCGAGCAGGGCGATGATCCCGTAGAGCACCCCGCGACCTGCCAGCCCGATCCGACCGAGGTTGTCCTTCCACTCCGATCCGTCGGACCGGACCTTGTGCTGCACCTTGTCGAGAGTGTCGGACATGACGTGCCTCCGTTCCGCGGTCACTGGTGGAATTGCCTGGCGCGCACGACATCAAACTCCCGAGCGTCGCCCGGGAAGACCCAGCGTGAGGAGCCACGCTCGCCGCGGAAGTGCGGTCGCTCATCGGTTCGGGCGAACCCCGAGTCGGCGTAGCGTCCGACCATGCGCGAACCCTCGACGTCACGCTGGTCCTGGAAGTCCGAGCGATCGATCCTGAGCATCGGGAGTCGTGGCTCGATCCTGTCGATCGGATCGGTCGGCAGCATCCTGTCGGTCGGCTCCATCGGGTCCTTCGCCTCGATCGGGTCCATCGGATCCGCCGCCAGCGCGTGGTCGATCCTGTCAGCGGCGTCCAGTCGCTCGATCATGTCGGCAGCGGCGAGTCGTGCGGTCCTCCGGGCAGGAGCCGGGAACGACGCGTCGTGCACTGAGCGCACGACGCACTGCGCCGACTGAGCACGCCGGCGACCCACCGCGGCGGTGTTTCAGTCGAGGTCGCGCAGGATCAACCACCACGACGCGAGTCCGTGCTCGCACCACGCGTCGGGCGCGACCAGGCAGTCGTCGGGGCAACGGCACACGCCGTCGGCCATCAGCTCGGCGAGCGTGTCGTCGTCCGGAGGCGCCCAGCCGCTGTTGTCGTGGAACCAGAGGTGCGCCCTCCTGATCGCTCCGGCTGCATCGAGTTCCACCCCTCCATGATGGGCCGCCGCCGAGGTGGCGTCAGCACGCTCGACCCACGAGCGTCGAGGCCGCTGAGGCGCTCGGAGCCCGAACAGCATCCGGGTAGTGTCCGAGCCCATGCGGACCCGAACCTGCTCGGCGCCGGCGATCAGAGCGATGTCGGTCGCTGTGGTGCTCGTCGCCGTCGCCGCTGGCTGCGCACGACCTGGGCCGGCGACGGATCGCGGCCGGCTGACGCAGCACCGCCGACGTCGTCATGTGCGGCCCGTGCACCCCGGGCAACGACCCGACGGGCACCGACGGGCACTACGCCATGGTCTGCAAGGGCGGCGAGTGGGCTCCGGTCATGACGGTCGACGAGTTCGTCCGCATCAACCGAGGTGAGCCGAACGTCGTCATCGCGCCGCTGCCGACTCGACCGACCACGACGACCACCACGACGTCGACCACGACCACCCTTCCCGTGTCGCCACCGACGGTCACCTCGGTGTCCCCCGACATGGGCAGCTCCGCCGGGGGCATCTCGGTCACGATCACCGGCACGAAACCTCAGCGGAGCCACGTCGGTGTTGTTCAGCTCAACTCCCGCCACCAGCTTCACCGTGAACTCGCCGACGTCGATCACTGCGACGACGCCGGCGCACAGCCCCGGGTTCGTCTACGTGGCGGTCACCACCCTCGGCGGGACGGCCACCGCGCCTGGTTTCTACCTGTACATGGTCAACTGAGACGCCGGCTCCGGTTCCTCAGCGCGAGGTGCGACCCTCGCTGCGCACACCGCCGTAGATCGCGGTGCGGGTCAGGACGTCCAACAGCACCCGCTGCGCGGCCCAGCGTGGCACCCGGAATGCCGTGCCGTTCGGCTGATGGATGACCATGCCGTCGTCCTGCAGGCCCACGATCGAACCCCAGCGGTACTTCGGGGGCTTGAACGAGGCGAGCTTGGACTTCCCACTCGCTGCGGCGCGGATGTTGCGCACCACGACCCGGTAGCCGAAGTTGCGGGCCGAGCTGCGCGCCGGGTCGCTCGCCGCCACATCACCGACGGCGAACACGTCGCGGAACCCGGGCACCCGCAGGTGCTCGTCGACCGTCACGAAGCCGGCGTCGTCGAGCATGCCCTCGGGCAGGAACCTCGAGTTGGGACGTACGTCGCCGATCGACCACAGCACCACGTCCGCGGTGAACGGGTCCTGACCGGTGCTCCACTCGACGGGTTCGGTCGTGAGCCGATCGGTTCGTGAGCCGTCGGGGATCGACGCTCGGTGCCCCGGGTGCAGCTGCACACCCACGTCGGTGAGCTCGCAAGCCAGACGCTTCCTGGTCCTCGGGTGGTAGCCGGGCAGCGGCTCGTCCTGGCCGTAGAAGAGGTGCACGTCGAGGTCCGTGCGTTGCTTCGCCAAGTTGTACGCCGAGCTCACCCCGGTCGGCCCGCCGCCGATGATCGCCATCGAACCGGCTCGGCCGATGCTCGACGCGACGTCGTCGATGCCGGCCTCGACCGCGGCCAAGTCCTCGACCTCGCTGCGTCGCCAGAACCCGTTGGTCGTGCCCGACGCGATCACCAGGACGTCGTACGGCAACGACCTCGGAGCGCCGTCGGCGACGTCGACCGTGACCACCTTCGCCTCGGTATCGACGCCCGTCACTGCGCCGTGCACCACGCTCACGCGGTCGAGCCGGCGGAACCGGTCGAGCGGGGTCAGGTAGTTCCGCCGCCACGTGTCCGGATCAGCGAGACGGGTGCCGAGCTCCTGGCCACTGACGAGCGCCGGTTTGGTCGACACGCCGACCACGTCGAACCCGCGCCCCAGGTGGGTCGCGACCAGCACACCCGTGTCGCCCATGCCGATCACGACGACGCGGGTCTTCGGGCTCGTCGATCGGGGTCCGGGCATCGGGTCAGTATTGCCGGGACCGGCGGGGATGGGCCGCAGGTCAGGCCTCGCCGCCCGTTCCTTCGATGCTGGGCTCATCAATGCGGGGCTCGTCGATGAAGAGCAGCGCGGGGGACTCGAGCGAGGTCTTGATGCGCTGCACGAACGTCGCCGCGACCCAGCCGTCGACGATGCGGTGATCGAAGCTGGACGACAGGTTCATGACCTGGCGTGGCACGAACGTGTCGCCGTTCCACATCGGTTGGGTACGGATCCGGTTGATGCCGACGATCGCGACCTCGGGCTGGTTGATGATCGGCGTCGACATGATGCCGCCCAGCGCGCCGAGCGACGTGACGGTGACGGTCGATCCGGACAGATCTGACGCCGGAGCCGAGCCGTCCCTGGCCGCGTCGGCACCGCGCCGGATCGACTCCGACAGCTGCCACAGATCCATGGAGTCGGCATGATGCACGACCGGCACGATCAGCCCGCCGGGTGTCTGTGTGGCGATGCCGACGTGCACCGCGTCGTGGGTGACCAACACGCCTCGCTCGTCGTCGAAGGTGGAGTTCAGCTCCGGATGGTGCCGCAGCGCTCGCACGACGGCCCGCACGATGAACGGCAGCGGTGTGAGCGGTGGCAGTTCCTCGCCGCTGTCGTGTTGCAGTGCGGTCCGCAGCGACTCGAGCGCGGTGACGTCGACTTCTTCGACGTAGGTGATGTGGGGGATCCGGCTCGCCGCGGTCGACATCTGCGCGGCGATCCTGCGGCGCAGCCCGATGATCGGCGTCTCGTGGGTCCCGTCCTGTCGGCCGCCGACGCGAGGTTCGACCGCTCCGATGTGCGCGTCGATGTCCGAGCGCAGGATGCGGCCGTCGGGTCCGGAGCCCCGAACCTTCGACAGGTCGACACCTCGGTCACGGGCGAGCTTCCGCACCGCCGGCGCGGCCTTCGGTCGGTCCGGTGGGGGAGGTGCACTCGCCGTCGTTCCATCAGGCACATCTGGTCGGTCGAACGGGTTCGCCGTCGCGACCGGCGCAGGAGTGGCCGGACTGGCTGCGGGCTGCGGCGCGTCCGGCGCCACAACCACCGAGCCGTCGGTCTCGATGGACATCAGCTCGGAACCGACCGCGATCGAGTCACCGGGTTCGCCGTGCCGAGCGGCGACGGTGCCGGCGACGCCCGCGTAGAGCTCGACGGTCGCCTTGTCGGTCATCACCTCGGCGACGGGTGTGTCGGCACGGACCGCATCGCCGATCGCGACGAGCCACTGCACCAGCTCGGCCTCGGCGACACCCTCGCCGACGTCGGGCAGCTTCACCGGATGCGCTGCCACGTCAGGCCGCCATCGTCGCGACCATCGCCGCACCCACTCGGGCGGGTCCGGGGAAGTAGGCCCACTCCTGGGCGTGCGGATACGGCGTGTCCCAGCCGGCGACCCGGGCGATCGGCGCTTCCAGCGACCACAGCACCCGCTCCTGCAGCACGGCGCACAGCTCGGCACCGAAGCCGGAGGTGAGCGTCGCTTCGTGTGCCACCACACACCTGCCGGTGCGCTCGACCGACGCCAGGATCGTGTCGACATCGAGCGGCACCAACGAGCGCAGGTCGATGATCTCGGCGTCGATGCCGGTCTCGTCCGCCGCGGCCGCGGCGACGTGCACGAGCGTGCCGTAGGTGAGCACGGTGAGCTCGTCGCCGGGTCGGTGGATCCGGGCGGACCCCAGCGGCACCCGGTAGTGGCCCTCGGGTACGTCGCTCAGCAGATCCGCCGACCACGGCACGATCGGCCGTTCGTGGTGCCCGTCGAAGGGCCCGTTGTAGAGGCGCTTCGGTTCGAGGAACACGACCGGGTCGTCGTCCTCGATCGCCGCGATCAGTAGTCCCTTCGCGTCGTACGGGTTCGACGGGATGACCGTCTTCAACCCGGCGACGTGGGTGAACAGCGCTTCCGGGCTCTGCGAGTGGGTCTGGCCACCGAAGATGCCGCCACCCGTCGGCATCCGGATCGTGAGCGGCACCGTGAAGTCCGCCGCGGAACGGTGCCGGATGCGGGCGGCCTCGGACACGATCTGGTCGTACGCCGGGTACATGTAGTCGGCGAACTGGATCTCGACACAGGGCCGCAGCCCGTAGGTCGCCATGCCGATCGCGGCGCCGACGATGCCGCTCTCGTTGATCGGCGCGTCGAAGCAGCGGTGGTCACCGAAGCGCGCCTGGAGTCCCTGGGTGCAGCGGAACACCCCGCCGAAGTAGCCGACGTCCTGACCGAAGACGACGACCCGCTCGTCGCGCTCCATGGCGACGGCGTGTGCGTCGCGGATCGCCTCGATCATCGTCATCGTCGCCATCAGAAACCGGCCTCTCGGCGCTGGCGCAAAAGCTCGGCGGTCGGCTCGGCGAACACGTCGTCGAACATCGATGCCGCGCGCTCGGGCGGTCCGTCGTCGTGCAGCGTGCCGTAGGACGCGGCCTCGGTGACCGCCGCGTCGACCTCGGTCTCGACGTCCTGGATGAGTCGTTCGAAGTCCTCGGCGCTCCAGCCGGTCGTCGCGCGCAAGTGGTGGTCGAGGCGCTTGATGGGATCGCCGAGCGGCCAGCGGCCGGGCTCGTCGCCGGGGCGGTACGCGGCGGGGTCGTCCGAGCTCGAGTGCGCACCGACCCGATACGTCACCCACTCGATCAGCGTCGGACCGAGGTTGGCGCGGGCTCGCTCGGCGGCCCAGGTCGTCGCGGCGTGCACCGCGAGCCAGTCGTTGCCGTCGACGCGCAGCGCGGGGATGCCGAAGCCGTGGCCGCGCACGGCGAACGTCTCGCCACCGCCGCGGGCGAACCCCTGGAACGTCGAGATCGCCCACTGGTTGTTCACGATGTTGAGGATCACGGGCGCCCGGTAGGTCGACGCGAAGACGAGTGCGCTGTGGAAGTCGGACTCGGCGGTCGCCCCGTCGCCGATCCACGCCGAGGCGATCCGGGTGTCGCCCACGAGCGCGGAGGCCATCGCCCAGCCGACGCCCTGGATGAACTGCGTGC
>JAFAFN010000350.1 GCA_023423475.1 Actinomycetes bacterium
CGCCCGGACCTGGGCGCTCGACCTTCAGCTGCTGCCCGTCACCGACGACCCGGTCAGGACCCGTCTGTCGACCGCGGACGGGCGGGACCTGTCGTTCCAGGAGTACTTCGTGCGCGAGCAGCACGGCGTCGAGGTGACGGGGGTCAGGTTCGTCGGCGCCGAGCTCGCCGGACCGGCGCCCGGAGTGCTCGAGTCCATCTCCGACGCCGAGGTCGTCTGCATCGCCCCGTCGAACCCCGTGGTCTCGATCGGCCCGCTGCTCGCGGTCCCCGGTGTGCGCGATGCGCTCGTGGCGGCCCGCGATCGAACGGTCGCGGTGAGTCCCATCGTCGGCGGCGCCGCGCTGAAGGGGCCCGCCGACCGACTGCTGCGAGAGCTCGGCCACGAGTCCAGCGTCGTGGGCATCGCCCGCTGGTACGCGCCGCTCGCGTCGGCCCTGGTCATCGACGAGGTCGATGCGCAGCTCGCCGACCAGGTCGAGGCCGAGGGCATCCGCTGCATCGTCGCACCCTCGGTGATGGTCGACCTCAACGCCGCGACAGGGCTCGCCGAGACCTGCATCGGAGCAGTGCGATGACCCTCGAGATCATCCCCGTCGACGGCATCCCGGAGGTGACCCGCGGCGCGGACCTCGCCGGGCTGATCGCCGACGCGATCGAGCTGCGCGACCACGACGTCGTCGTGGTCACCCAGAAGATCGTCTCGAAGGCCGAGGGGGCGATGGAGGACGTCGACCCCGACGACCCGCTCAGCCACAAGCCACTCGTCGAGCGCGAATCGGTGCGCATCCTGCGCCGCCGAGGCGACCTCATCATCAGCGAGACCCGCCACGGATTCGTCTGCGCCAACGCCGGCATCGACCTCTCCAACGTCGCACGGGGCCAGGCCGCGCTCCTGCCCGAGGACCCCGATCGGTCCGCACGCCGCATCCGCGACGGGATCCGGGGACGACACGGCACCGACGTGGCCGTGATCGTCTCGGACACCTTCGGGCGACCCTGGCGACGGGGTGTCACCGACGTCGCGATCGGCTCGGCGGGACTGCGCGCCGTGCTCGACCTGCGCGGCACCGAGGACGCCTACGGCAGAGAGCTGCAGGTGACCGAGGTCGCGATCGTCGACGAGATCGCCGGCGCCGCCGACCTGGTCATGGGCAAGGCGACCGGGGTCCCCGTCGCCGTGGTGCGAGGCGTCGACCCCGCGGCCTTCGGGCCGGGGGCCGAGCGCTCGGGTGTGCTCGGCGACATCGTGCGATCCCCCGCCGAGGACCTGTTCCGCTGAGCGGTCCGGTCGGTCGCCGTCGAGCAGACCCTCACTCGCCGTCGAGCAGGCCGGTCACTCGCCGTCGAGCAGACCCTCACTCGCCGTCGAGCAGGGCCGCGATCTTCTCGAACAGCTTCGTCGGCGCATGGAACGGCTCGCCGCTCGCCGAGTCGGTGATGTTCGACATGTTGACGTAGATCACGACGGTCAGGTCCCGCTCGACGTCGTGCATCACGAGCGCCTCGAACCCCATGCCTTCGCCGGTGTGGCCCCACCAGCCGTCGATCTGGCCGATCCCGAGCCCGTAGTCGTCGTACTCGGGACCTTCGTCCAACGGCGTCGCGGCCGACGTCCGGGTCTCCTGGAGCTCGGGTGAGAGCAGCGATCCGGTGGCCAGCGCCTCGCCCCACGTCGCCAGGTCCTCGACGTTCGAGATCATCGCACCGGCGGTGTCGAACACCGAGAAGTTCACGACCTGCGGGGTGAGTGCGTCGCCGTCCATCTGGTACCCGGTTGCGTGCGGACCGTTCCAGTCGTCGACGCCGGGAGGGTAGACGGTGTGGCCGAGCTCGAGCGGCTCCAGGATGCGGGTGCGGAGCTCCTCGTCGAAGGTCGAACCGGTGACCTCCTCGATCACCTTGCCGATCACCACGGTGTTCGTGTTCGTGTAGACGTGCTCGGCGCCCGGCTCGAACTGTGCCGGCTCCACCGCAGCGAAGCCGATGAGCTCGTCCGCGGTGAACTCGCGCAACGGATCGGCGCTGAACGCCTCGACCCACGCCTCGTTGGTGTACTCCGGCAGCCCGCTGGTCATCAGCGCCAGCTGCTCCAGGGTGATCTCGTCGCCGTTGGGCAACCCGGGCACGAACTGCTCGACGGTGTCGTCGAGCGCGACCTTCCCCTCCTCGACGAGCTGCAGCAGGATCGTGACGGTGAACGACTTCGTGATGCTGCGCAGGGGCCAGACCATGTCGGCGGCGACCGGCACGGGCCGCGTGACGGGTTCGACACCCGGGGTGTCACCGGCATCCGGGGTCGGGATCGACGCATCGCCGTAGACCTCGACCCAGTGGTCGTCCCCGACGAACAGGCCGACGGTGCCACCGGGTGTGCCCAGCTCGGACTCGACGAGCGCCTCGACCTTCTCCTTCAGCGCGTCGTCGAGCACGACCTCGGACGAGGCGGCCGTGGTCGTCGTGTCCTCGCCGCTCGATCCCTCCGAGGTGCACGAGGCGGCGAGCGCCGCCACGAGGGCGAGCAGCGCGACGGCAGGCCGTAGTCGACGGGTGGTCGGGACGAGGTGTCGATCCATGAGGTCTCCATCGGCGTCTGAGCGACGAACTTGCGCGTTCACCGCACGGCGCCGGCCGCCGGTTGGCCTGCCCGCGACGGTAGCTTCGCGGTCCATGGCCCGCTCCGCACCCGTCGCCCCCGTCCCGTCCATGGAGGACCGCACCGTCGTCATCACCGGAGGGAACTCCGGCATCGGACTCGAGACCTCGGTCGCCCTGGCCGGTGCCGGCGCACGCCTCGTGCTCGGCTGCCGCAACCCCGACAAGGCCGAGGCCGCCGTGGCCGAGATCCGCCGCCGCAGCGGCAACGAGTCCGTCGAGAGCCGACCGCTCGACCTGGCGGACCTGACCACCGTCCGCACCTTCGCCGACTCGCTGTCCGACCTCGACCGGATCGACGTGCTGATCAACAACGCAGGACTGATCCTGGGTGAGCGCACCATGTCGGCACAGGGCTACGAGGCGACGTTCGCGACGAACCACCTCGGGCCGTTCCTGCTCACCGGTCTGCTCGACGAGCAGCTCCGCGCCGCGGATCGGGCTCGCATCATCAACGTGGCCTCGTTCGCCCACACGATGGCGCCGACGGGCATCCAGTGGTCCCAGGTCGAACGCCGGCCCCGGTACCAGGGCTGGACGGTCTACGGACAGTCGAAGCTCGCCAACATCCTGCACGCCAGGGCACTCGCCGCCCGCTACGAGGACAGCGGCGTCGTGGCGCACTCTCTGCACCCCGGCAGCATCCGCTCCGGGTTCGGCCAGGACGGCGACCTGCACGGCTTCAGCGACCGACTGCTCAAGATCGGGGCGTTCGTGCTGATCAGCCCCGAAGAGGGCTCACGCACGTCGGTGCACCTCGCCTCGTCCCCCGACGCGCTGACCAGCTCCGGTGACTACTGGGTGCGTGCCCGACGCTCCCGCCCCGCCCCGTGGGGTCGGGACGACGCCCAGGCCGAGAAGCTCTGGGCCACCAGCGAGCGGATGATCTCGGCGGTCAGCTAGGCCCCCACCAGCTCAGGCCGCTAGGCCAGGGTCCCGCCGTCGACGCGCAGGACCTCGCCGTTGACGTGCGCGCCGTCGGCCGACGCCACGTACGCCACCGCCGACGCGATCTGCTCGGGGCCACGCATGCGGTCCAGCGGCATGATCCGGTTGATCAGCCTCGGGTCGGCGCCCTCCGGCACCTCGAAGGCGTTCTGGATGGGCGTCTCGATCGACCCGGGGGCGATCGCGTTGCAGCGCACACCTTGCTTGCCGAACTCGACGGCGAGGGTCAGCGACAGCGCGAGCACGCCGCCCTTGGACGCCGAGTAGGACGAGGTCCACGGGTGACCCGCGAGCGCTGCGGTCGACGCGATGTTGACGATGTTGCCGCCCGACTCGAGCAGGTGGGGCATCGCATCTCGGCACATCAGGAACGTGCCGGTCAGGTTGACCGAGATGATCCGGTTCCAGTCGTCGAGCGTCGTCAGGCGGAAGTCCTTGAACTGCAGGATGCCGGCGACGTTGCACAGCACGTCGATCCGTCCGTGTTCGGCGACCGTGGTCGAGATGACCTCGGCGACCGACGCCTCGTCCGCGACGTCCGACACGAGCGTCGTGACCGGATGGCCGTGCGCTGCGCAGGTCGCAGCCGTCTCGGCGAGGCCCTCGGCGTTGACGTCGGTGAGCACCAGCGACGCCCCCTCGGCGGCGAGTCGAGCGGCGGTCGCCCGTCCGATGCCAGATGCGGCACCCGTGATGAGGACCACGGTGTCGTCGAAGCGCTCCACGTCAGGCCTGCTTCCGGAAGTAGTCGAGCACCGCGGCGGTGCCCTCGGCGAGCTCGGTGAACGGCTTCCAGCCCAGGTGCAGCTCCGCACGCGAGGCGTCCAGGCATGACCGGTCGAGCTCGCCGTGACGGGCCGGTGCGTACTCCGGTCCGTCCGCGACGCCCGCGTTGTCGGCCATCGCCCGGTAGAGCGCGTTCACCGACGTCTCGACGCCCGTGCCGATGTTGCACAGCAGTCCGCTGCCGCGATCGGCCGCCCGGACGAACGCGTCGGCGACGTCGTCGACGTAGACGTAGTCACGGGTCTGCTCACCGGTGCCGAACACCTTGCACGGCTCGCCGGCCAGGAGCTTGCCGGCGAAGATCGCGACGACACCGGCCTCGCCGTGGGGGTCCTGCCGAGGCCCGTACACGTTGGCCAGCGCGAGCGACGTGTACTCGAGCTGGTGCAGCTCGCGGTACGAGTTGAGGTAGTCCGTCGCGACCTTCTTCGAGACGCCGTACGGGGCGACGGGACGCTGCTCGTGCGACTCGGTGACCGGCAGGTCCTCGGGGTCGACGTTGCCGTAGATCGTGCCGCCCGACGAGGCGAAGACGACCTTCCGGGCACCTGCCCGACGAGCACCCTCGAACACGTTGAGCGCGCCGATGACGTTGATGCTCGCGTCGAGCGCGGGGTCGTCGACGGAGACCCTGACGTCGATCTGCGCCGCCAGGTGGAAGACGACCTCCGGGGCGCGCCGCTCGATCAGCTCGGACACCGTCGGATCGCAGATGTCCATCTGGTGGAACGAGAAGTCGTGGTCGCGGTTCGAACGCGCGTCCGCCAGGTTCGCCAGCCGACCGCTCGACAGGTTGTCGATGACCTCGACCGAGTGCCCCTCGGCGAGGAGTCGATCCACCAGGTTCGACCCGATGAAACCGGCGCCGCCGGTGACCAGTGCTCTCATGTGCTGTGCCCCCTGTGTCGTTCCGCCGTCACCAGGTGTCGGGACCCGGGAAGCGCTCCCCCACCGACCTGGTCCCCGCAGGGACGTCCTGGTCGAAACCGACCACGGTCAGCTCGGACAGCTCGCTCGACGCGCCGACCGACGACCTGGCCCCGACGACCGATCGTTCGATCCGGGCGCCGGATGCGACACGCACGCCGGGCATGAGCAC
>JAFAFN010000369.1 GCA_023423475.1 Actinomycetes bacterium
CGCGGCAGGTGGTCGACCATCGTGTGGAAATACGGACGCCACGGGGACCGGTAGATGGCGACGGTCCCCTGCACGTAGGTCGGTGCGCCACGCAGCTCGGAATGCACCAGGTCGATCTTGTCGACCATGTCGGGAGTCAGCGACTCCGCGACGATACGGTCGCCGGCGGCCACGACCCTTGTGCCGGGACCGACCCGGACCTCTCGTAGCACGTGCACCTTGGCAGGTGGCAACGCGAGCGATGCCGAGCCCAGGCCCGAGCGACGGGCCGACGCAGCGAGCGGCAACGAGCCGATGCCAGGACACGGCACGCTCTCACCACCACCGAGCTGGATCAGCTCGGTGCCGTCGAGCACGGCGGCAGGCACCGTCCGGTACCTGCGTCGGCCGACCGGGAGTGTCGAGCCGACACGGCCCAAGGCGTCGCCGAGACGTGTCACCGGCGCGAGGGGAGTGACACGTTGACGTCGGTGAACATGTCGAGGCCCCTCCCTCATCGTTCCGTCGGCCCGTCGGACGAGCCTGCTGCAGTTGAGTCGGCAACCGTGGCCGTCACCTGACTGTAACCCTGAGGACACCCGAGCGGTGCGCACCTCAGCGCTCGTCGGAACCCTTCGAACGACGCCGACGGAGGAAGCGGCGCGTGGGCCGCTCGGGCTCGGTCCCCCGCACCAGTCGTGTCACGATGCCGGCGATCGCCGAGAACGCCAGCGCACCGAGCGCGAACAGCGCCATGACCGTGATGATCGCCTCTGCGCCGCCCGTCATGCACCGATCCTCGCACCTCCGAGCAGTAGGGGCAGTACGTGCCCGTTCATGCCCCCGTTTCGAACGCACCCTAGCCGAACCGCCGGAAATCCCCATTATGTAAAGTTGACTCGGATCTGCCCCGACCGGCTGGAAGGGGGCGCTGAACGTCCACTTCCGGCGATCTGCGCGCCGAGGCGCCCCTCCACCACGCTGCGACGCGCAGTTCGACGGCGATCAGCCAGCGCTGCGATCCGGCGCCACGCTGCGACCGTCCGACGGTCGCTCGAACGCTGCCTCCATGCGCTGGATCAGCGCTGCGCCATCCACTGGCGTCTCGTCGTCCACGTGGGCCCTCAGCTCGCCCAGGACCTCGACCATCTGATCGACGACGTCCTCGAGGTCCGCCAGCTGCCGTCCCAGGGCCACGATCCGCGACTCGTTCCAGGACTGATCGCCGTCATGGCGACGCTGCTCGTACGCACGCTGGCGACAGCTCCGCCTGCAGTACTTCCCCGGGCGACCGACACCACGGTTCGCCATGAACCCACGCCCACAGTTCGGACAGTTCGCCTCGACGCTCGACCCCTGCTCGCCCACCCCACCATCATATCGTCACTGTGACGGAATATCGGACCACCTGGGACTCAGCGCACTGCGCTCACCGATTGATCGGAGCCGTCGACACCCTGACCGGGACGGCCCCACATCGCGTACGGCGGCACGGGGATCTCGATGCCCGCCTCGTCGAAGGCGTCCTTGATGCGGCTCCGCAGCTCTCGAGCGGCCAGCCACTGGTCCGCCGGGTAGCTCTTCACCGCCACGCGGATCACGAGCGACGTCTCCCCCAACGCCTCGACACCCCAGAGCTCCGGCTCCTCGAGGATGCGGGCACCCGACGCGGGGTCCTGCCACATCGCGTCGGCCGCCTCCTTGATGATCCGGCCGGCCTGGTGGTGATCGGCCTCGTAGGCCACCGCGACGTCGAGGATGACGCGCGACCAGCGCTGGGTCATGTTGCCGACCTCCTTGATCTCGCCGTTGGGCACGAACCACAGCGTGCCCTCGACGTCGCGCAGCTTGGTCATTCGCAGGGTGATGCCCTCGACGACGCCGGAGGCCCGACCGGCATCGATGATGTCGCCGACGCCGTACTGGTCCTCGATGGTGACGAACAGCCCGGCGAGGAAGTCCCGCACGATGTTCTGCGCGCCGAAGCCGAGGGCGGCGCCGACGATGCCTGCGCCGGCGAGCAGCGGTCCGAGGCTGATGTCGAACTGAGCGAGGGCGACGAACAGCGCGACGACGAAGATGACCACGGATGCAGCACTGCCGAGCGTCGAGGAGATCGTCGCCATGCGCAACGCCCGACGCTCGGAGATGAGCTTGTCGGCGACCGGACCGTCGGTGGCGTTGGCCACCCGAGCATCGAGGCGCCGCAGGTAACGACGGATCCCGCGGCGCACGAGCCGGTTAGCGAGGAACGCCGCGCCGATCACCGCGGCGACGGCGAGCGGCACCGAGGTGAACCACTGCGCTGCCTCGGCCAGGCTCCGGTTGCCCGTCCATTCGAGCACCTGCTGGCACACCGCACCCGGCTGCGAGCCACAGGCCCGCACGACGGAGACGAAGGTGTCGAACTGCTCGTCGGTGAAGCCCTCCGGCGTCGAGGTCGGCATCGTCGTGGTGGGGCTCGCCGGATCGGCGTCGGGACGGAGCGCCGTGGTCGTGGTCGGTGCGCCGCTCCCCTCCCCCGGCGACCTGGAGTCGCCGGCTCCCGAGGGCGCGGCGGGTGCCGAGGTCGTGGCCGGTGCGGCCGTGGTGGTCGGCGCCGTCGTGGTGGGCGCGACGGTCGTCGGCGGCGCCGTCATGGTCGACGGCGGCGCCGAGGTGGTCGGGACGGTCGTGGACGTCGGCGGCTGCTCCGGTTCGCTCTGCGCGGCGACGGCGCCGACGCTCGAGCCGAGCACCCCCAACGCGACCGCCAGTCCCACACCGACTCGACGCACCCCCTTGCGCTGGCTTCGGCGATCATCGACCTGGGCGCGCTGCATCCGATCTCCTTCGGGTCCGAGGACCCACTCCGGCCGCGAACTCGAACTCGTTCCCGTCCGGACCCCGGCTCAACCACCTGCGCCGAGCGGCGCTCGACCTGACACGACCGCGCCCACCACCGAACGTACGTTCGCCTATGGTGGGCGCATGCGAACGACGGATGCGGCATCACGGTGAGTCGGAGCCGGCTGTCCGCAGCACAAGCTCGCCGAGTCGCCCTTGCCGCACAGGGCCTGGGGCGACCGCGGCCGCAGGTGCAGGTGACACGACGGCAGCTCCGATCGACGTTCCGACGGATGGGTGTGCTGCAGCTCGACTCGGTGAACGTGCTGACCCGGGCGCACCAGCTGCCCTTCTTCTCCCGGCTCGGCTCGTACGACCGCCAGCAGCTCGACCGCTGGCTCTGGCGCAGCGGCGAGGTCGTCGAGCACTTCCCACACGTCGCTGCGCTGCTCCCGGTCGATCAGTACCACCTGATGGCACCACGCATGGAGTCCCAGCGCGCACGTCGGAACCTCGACACGGCGACGCTCCAGTACTGCCGCGACGTGCGCGACGAGATCGCCGAGCGGGGACCCTTGGCAGTGGCAGAGCTGCGGAACGGTGGCAGCCGCACCGGACCGTGGTGGGGCCACTCACCGGGTAAGCAAGCAGTCAGCTACCTGCATCAGGTGGGCGAGCTCGCTGTCGCGGACCGCCGCAGCAACTTCGAGCTCGTCGTGGACCTGCCCGAACGGGTCATCCCGACGCCTCAGCTCCCCGGGCCGCCCGCCGACGCCGAGCACGCCCGTCGCGAGCTCCTGGTCACCGCGGCGCGGGCCCATGGCATCGGGACCGCCGCCGACCTCGCCGACTACCACCGCCTGGGTGTCACACCGGCGCGTCGGACCCTCGCCGACCTGGTTGCCGAGGGACGCCTGGAACGTGTGGCCGTCGAAGGCTGGAACGAGCCGGCGTTCCTCGTCCCGGACATGGCCGTTCCCCGGTCCGTGTCCGGCCGTGCGCTGCTCAGCCCCTTCGATCCTCTCGTGTGGTTCCGACCGCGGGTCGAGCGGATGTTCGGCTTCCACTACCGCATCGAGATCTACGTCCCCGCGCCACGACGGCGCTACGGCTACTACGTGCTGCCGTTCCTGCTCGGCGACGCACTCGTCGCCCGGGTCGACCTCAAGGCCGATCGGGCCGCCGGGGTGCTGCGTGTGAGGGCCGCCTTCTCGGAGCCCGGCCACGAACCGGGCGCCGTCGTCGCCGCGCTCGCCGATGAGCTCCGCTCCATGGCCCTCTGGCTCGGCTTGTCCGAGGTCGCGGTCGAGCAGCGCGGCGACCTCAGCTCGCCCCTGCGCATGGCGATCCACCGGGCGTGAACTGGCAGTGACTGCTCGCCCCCGGCCGCCCGCACCGAACGGCGCGAACCCCCGCCCATGCCCAGCTGGGGAGTGCCTCACACGGTCCTTCTCGTCGCAGCTGACAGCGCTCCCAGCCAGGGGCCACATCCCGGACACATTGTGTTCAGGTCCTTTACATCGATGTGCCGAAGGTGTCTGATAGGTGCAGTGTCTCGGCGGCTAGCAGCTACCGGGTCACCGCACAAACTGAGCCACCCACAACTGAGGAGGTGCCGATGTCAACTCGTCATCGTGCCCGGCAGTCCGGACCGAGTTCAGCGCTCCAAGAGGAGCGAGAGCGGCGCAAGGCCGAACACCGACGTGTTCGCCGCACCGTGAACCAGTCCCTTCACGTGGCATCGCTCGAGGAGGACCATGACGGCCTCGTGCTCGAGCATCCACATGCGACACACGGCTACACCGACGAGCATGAACCGGCACTCCCCCACGCGGCCAGCGACCCGCAGAAGCGGATGCGCCACTGGAAGCAGTCCTTCTGGAAGCGCCGCACGCTGCAGCGCCGCCGCAAGGCCTTGGCCTACGAGTCGCACCTGCGCCAGGCCTGAGCTTCCCTCCAACTGATCCTGCGGGAGCGCTGCTCCTGCGACCCGATGGCGACGTCGGGCGGCTGTGCCTCGGAGCCGGTCGCCCGACGTCGAACTCGTTTGCGGGCACCGATGGGTCCTACTGAGAAGACCCGCTGTTCACGACGGACCTGCGCCGCTCGGAGCTGCGGCGACAAGTAGCGTTCTGGCGTGGCGCGCAAGCGGGACGACCGTGGGTCCAAGGCACTCGAGCATTCCGTGCTCCCGTTGGTGGACCGCGTCGTCGAACAACGATCCGTGCATGCTGCCGAACAGGTGTCGCGCCTCCGCGCCGAGTTCCCCGACGACACACCCGAGGAGCTCGCCAACCGGCTGATCCGCCGTTGCGCCAGGGAGATGTCGATCGCCGGGGCGGTGAGCGGCGGCGCAGCCGCAGCACCGGTGGCTGGCATGGCGGTCGCTGCTGCGTCCGCCGGCGTCGACTCGGCCTACAGCATGAACCGCCTCGGCGAGCTCATCATGGGCATCGGCGAGATCTACGGCCACGGCATCGACTCCCACGACGAACGACGAGCTGCCGTGCTCGCGGTGATCGGCCTGGTCGACGGCGCCGCGGTCGGCATGAGCGGGCTCGCGGCCAAGGCCGGGGCACGCGGCGGCGCGCGGGTGCTCTCCAAGGTCCCCTCCCCCGCCGCAGGAGCCGTCTCGGGCGGCGTCGCACGGCGGACCGTGTCCAAGCTGGGGGCGAAGTCCGGGCCGTGGAGCCTGGCGGCCCTGGTGCCCTACGGCATCGGCGCGGGCGTCGGCGCTGCCGGCAACGGTCTGCTGGCCAGAGCGGTCGGCAAGGCGGCCAAGCAGTACTTCGCGTCGAGTGACCCGTCGACGGATCGCCGAGAGGTCCTCCTCGAGGATGCGGGCGACGGCGAGGTGCTCGACGACGACATGTACGACGACTCCAGCACGACCTCGGGCCACGGGTACGCGGACTCGGGCGTCGACGACGACATCGTCGATGCCGAGATCGTGGACTGACCCCTCGATAGGGTCGGAACCATGCCCGACGTGACCCCGGCTCTGATCGACGGCGAGGACGTCCTCACCGACGCCACCAGCGAGGTGCACTCGCCCTATGACGGATCGCTGGTCGGCGAGGTGCCGGCGTGCGATCAGCCGGAGATCGACCGTGCGGTCGCGGTGGCGCTCGCACGCCACCGATCGGGCGCCCTGCCGGCCTACGAGCGCGCCGAGGTGCTCGACCAGGTCGCGGTCCTGCTCGACCTCCGCATCGACGACTTCGCACGGTTGATCGCCACGGAGTCGGCCAAGCCGATCACGACGGCGCGCGGTGAGGCCGAGCGGGCGATCGACACGCTCCGCTTCTCCGCAGCCCAGGCCCGCACGTTCACCGGTGAGACGATCCCGATGGACGCGAGCGCTGCCGGTGTCGGCAAGCTCGGCTACGTGATGCGGGTGCCCATCGGCGTGGTCGCAGCGATCTCGCCGTTCAACTTCCCGCTGAACCTGGTGTGCCACAAGATCGCGCCCGCCGTCGCTGCCGGCTGCCCGGTGGTGCTCAAGCCGGCCTCGGCGACTCCGCTGACCGCGCTCGCGATCGTGCGGCTCTTCGAGGAAGCCGGGTTGCCACCGGGCTGGCTGAACGTCGTCACCGCCAAGGGCCGACTCGCCAACCACCTCGTGGAGCACCCCGACGTCGCGATGGTCACCTTCACCGGCTCGCCCCCGGTCGGCTGGGGCATCCGCGCCGCGGTGCCGCACAAGCGGGTGGGTCTCGAGCTCGGCAACAACGCCCCGGTGATCATCGAGCCCTCGGCCGACCTCGAGCTCGCCGCGTCGCGCATCGCCGTGGGCGGCTACTCCTTCGCCGGACAGTCGTGCATCTCGGTGCAGCGGGTCTACGTGCACCACGAGGTCCACGACGAGCTCGCCGAGCTGCTGAGTGCCAAGGTGGCGGACCTGGTCGTCGGCGATCCGCTGGACGCGGCGACGCAGGTGTCGGCGCTGATCGACCCGGGCGAGACCGACCGCGTCGAGCAGTGGATCGGTGACGCGGTCGACTCCGGTGCGAGCGTGCTGACCGGCGCGGTCCGCACCGGCGAGGACCTGCTCGCCCCGACGGTGCTCGACGGCATCACCGCGTCGATGGAGGTCAGCCGCAACGAGGTGTTCGGACCGATGGTCGGCCTGGCGGCGTACCGCGACCTCGACCAGGCGATCGAGTGGTCCAACGACACGAAGTACGGGCTGCAGGCCGGCATCTTCACCAAGGAGCTCGCGGTCGCGCTCGAGGCGGTGCGCCGGCTCGACTTCGGTGGCGTCACGGTCAACGAGGTCCCGACCTTCCGTGCCGACCAGATGCCCTACGGCGGGATCCGCGACTCGGGCAACACCCGAGAGGGCCCTGCGTTCGCCGTCGAGGAGCTCACCGAGCGCCGCATGGTCGTCATCCAGGGCTGAGCACGACGAGGGGCCGCTGCTTCCGACGAGCGTTGTGGTCGCTCAGCGACCGCAACGCTCGGAATTTCGAGACGACCGGCTGGCGGGTCAGCTGGCGTCGGGGTGACGCTGGGCGATCGAGGTGAGCACCGCAGCGCGTTGCTCGTCGGTCAGCGCTCCCTTGCCGTACGCCACTTCGACACCCTCGTTCAGCTCGGCGACCGTCGTACGGCGCACCACCAGCGAGGCGCCGTCGGTGACCTCGATCGCGAGCGGGAGGAACGCCAGGCGCACCCACGGCGGCGGCAGCTCGCCGTTGGTCAGCAGCAGCACTCCGCGTGTGGTCGACTCGCCCTCGGACCGTTCGCGCTGCAGCTGCCGGCGGAACACGTCGTGGTCGAACGGCTCGCGCAGCATCACCACGCCGTCGTGGTCCACCAGCTCGGCGACCATCGGTCCGTCGAGCAACGTCGAGTCGAAGCCCGGCACGTCGTCGTCGAAGAGCACCTGCACGACCGTCTGGGGCTGCCCCTCGACGGTCGTCGGTGCCACGTCGACACCGAGGATGCCGTCTCGCGCACCGGCGGAGCCGGGCGCCACCATCGAACGGCCCGGACCACCGCCGAGCTCGGCACGGATCAGTTCCATCAGGCGGCCTCGTCCAGCTTCGGTTCCATCAGTTGACGCTCACATCGTCGGGGAACAAGCCCTGCGCCGCGATGCGTCCACCCTGGCGGCGCATCACGCGGCGCCACAGCTGCTCGGGGTCGCTGCACAGCACGTCGTCGGGCATCGCCTCGACCACGTACCAGGCGCCGGCCGCGAGCTCGGCGTCGAGCTGGCCGGCCGACCAGCCCGAGTAGCCCGTGTAGAGACGCACCAGCTCGACGCCTCGGACGAGCCCGTTGACCAAGGACTGCGCGTCGACCACCACGACCGGACCGTCGAGCACCTCGGCGTGTTCGACCTCGGCGCCGAGTCGACGCCGACCGAGCGCGAGCAGACCACCCACCGAGACCGGTCCGCCGACGAAGAACACGTCAGGTCCGACCAGGGGCACCGGGAGATCCTCGAGATGCTCGCCGACCTCGGTCCCCGACGGGTGGTTCAGGACGATGCCGAAGGCACCGGCTTCGTCGTGCTCGAGCACCAGCACGACGGACTGCTCGAAGTTGTCGTCGCCGAGGTCCGGGACCGACACCAGCAGCTGACGAGCGGCCGAGGGCCGCAGCGGTGCGTCGTCGCTGGTCATCGGAACAGACTGCCCCGGGCCCGGGGCCGTGTCACCTCAGGTGATGTCGAGCGACAGCATCTTGATCGCGTTGCCGCGGAGGATCTTGTACTGCTCGTCCTTGGAGAGGTGCGCCATCATCTTCTGCGCGACCTGCTTGGTGTGGGGCCAGGTGGTGTCGGTGTGCGGGTAGTCCGTCTCGAAGGTGACGTTGTCGAGCCCGATCACGTCGAGCGAGTTGAGTCCGTGCTGGTCGCGGAAGAAGCAGCCGTAGACCTGCTTGTAGTAGTAGGTCGACGGCGGCTCGGGGATGAGGTCGGCGACGCCGCCCCACGCGCGGTGCTCGCTCCACACGTCGTCGACGCGCTCGAGGATGTACGGGAGCCAACCGATCTGGCCCTCGGAGTAGGCGAGGCGCAGCTCGGGGAAGCGCACGAGCACGCCCGAGAACAGGAAGTCCGAGAGGCTGGCCATCGAGTTGTTGAAGCTCAGCGACGCGGCGACCGCGACCGGTGCGTCGGGCGACGTGGCCGGCATGCGCGACGACGAACCGATGTGCATGCACACGACGGTCTGGGTGTCGGAGCACGCCCTGAACAGCGGGTCCCAGTAGCCCGAGTGGATGCTCGGCAGACCGAGGTGCGGCGGGATCTCGGAGAAGCACACCGCACGACAACCGCGGGCGGCGTTGCGGCGCACCTCTGCAGCGGCGAGCTCGGCGTCCCACAGCGGGATGATGCACAGCGGGACGAGGTGGCCGTCGGAGTCGCCGCACCACTCCTCGAC
>JAFAFN010000439.1 GCA_023423475.1 Actinomycetes bacterium
TCCCCATGCTGCAACGACAGGTCGACGTCGGCGACGACGAGTGGATCGGGCGGATGGACTTCGTCGGCGTCGAGCGGCGATTGGTCGTCGAGATCGATTCCGCGATCCACCACTCGGCACTGCTCGATCGGCGCCGCGACGAGTCGATCACGGAACGGCTCGAGGCAGCCGGGTGGAAGGTGTTGCGAATCGCCGAGGACGAGATCTGGAACCACAGCACCAAGGTCGTGAGAGATCTCCGCGCCGCGTGGTTCGCGGCACCTCCAGCATGACCAACAGGGGGCGTTCGTCACGGTCTGGACCGGCGTAACTGCCCCCGGGAACCAGACGGGTCGTCAACCGGGGGTGTTCGTGCCGGTCTGGACCGGTGTAAGTGCACCCAGTACTGGTGCGGACCGGGGGGTCAGGGGGCGAAGGCGACCAGCTGGGCGACGGCGTCGTTGGCGACCTGGGTCACCGGCCCCGGCACGATGCCGAGCCAGAGCGTGCCGACCACGGCGATCCCGAGCGCCAGGCTCGCACCCACCGGCACCGTGACCTTGGGTCCGGCCAGCTCGGCGAGCTCGCCGCCGTAGACGTTGCCGTCGAAGTACATCGCGACCACGATCCGCAGGTAGAGGAACGCCGCGATCACCGTCGAGACCATGGCGATCACGCCGAGGGCGTACTGACCCTCGGCGACGACCGAGTTGATCACGTAGAACTTGGCGAGGAAGCCACCCGTGAACGGCACGCCGGCCTGGGCCAGCAGGAACACCGTGAACAGCAGCGCCAGCCCCGGACGGGTGCGGGACAGGCCCTTGTAGTCCTCGAGGGTGTGCAGACCGTCGCCGGTGCGACCGATCACCGAGACGATGCCGAAGCTGCCCGCCACCATGAAGGTGTAGGCGAGCAGGTAGAAGAGCGCCGCCGCGGTGCCCTGAGCGGACGCCGCCTCGACGCCCACCAGGATGAACCCGGCGTGGCTGATCGACGAGTACGCCAGCATGCGCTTGATGTTCGTCTGCACGATGGCCAGCAGGCTGCCGAGCACGAGGCTGAGCACGGCGAGTGCGTAGACCATCGGACGCCAGTCGTCGCCGTAGGCGGGACCGAAGGTCACCACGAACACCCGGAGCAGCCCGGCGAAGCCGGCGACCTTCACACCGGATGCCATGAAGGCGGTGATCGGCGACGGCGAGCCCTGGTAGACGTCGGGCACCCAGGTGTGGAACGGCACGGCGCCGACCTTGAACCCGAAGCCGACGAGCATGAAGGCGAACCCTGCGAGCAGCAGGCCGTTCTGGGTCAGCACGTTGTCCGAGAGGAACGCCTGGATGCGCACCAGGTTGGTGGATCCGGTCGCGCCGTAGGTGAGGGCGATGCCGTAGAGCAGGAACGCCGAGGCGAACGCGCCGAGCACGAAGTACTTGAGGCCCGCTTCCTGGGACGACGAGCGCTTGGAGTGCATCGCCGCGAGCACGTAGACGGCGACCGAGAGGATCTCGAGCCCGACGAACAACACGATGAGGTCGTTCGCCGAGGCCATGGTGACGCCGCCCGAGGCGGAGAGCAGCAACAGCACGTACCACTCGGGGCCTTCGAGGCCCTCGCGCTGGAGGTAGCCGTCGAGCAGCAGCGCGGCGAGGATCACCGAGATGCCGATGACGACGGTGACGAACAGCGAGAACCCGTCGAGTCCGACCGCTCCGGCCATGACCGACGACGGGCCGTCGTCCTGGACCCTGTTCCACAGGGGGACCACCGCGGCGATCGCCAGGCCGGCGGTCACCACGGTCCACGCCGTGTAGAACCAGACCGGCGTACGCCCACGCAGCAGCGACACGACGGTCAGCAGCAGCACGCCACCGACCATGAGGATGAGGTTCGGCGCGATCGCCGACCAGATGATCTCCGGGGTGGCCGGGGCAGCGGCGTCGACGAGCGTGGTCAACGGGGTGTCGTCCTGCAGCAGCGACGCGATCATCGTCCTTCTCCCTCGGCAGCGCCCTCGGCTGCGACCGGAGCAGCGCCGTGCTCCTCGGTGCCCGCCTCGTCGCCGTGCTCCTCGGAACCTGCGCCCTCGGACTCGGTGCCGTGCTCACCCTCGGCCTCGGCGGGGCCGATGAACTCGATCACCGCGGGGCTGAAGTCGTCGACGTGCAGGTCGACGTGTTCGATCAGCCGCTCGACCGACGGCTCGATGCGCTCGAGCATCGGTGCCGGGTAGATGCCGAGGAACACGATGAGGCCGAGCAGCGGAGCGATGACCAGACCTTCGGTCAGGCGCAGCTCGCGGAAGCCCTTGTTCTCGTCGGTCAGCGGGCCGTGGAAGACCCGCTGGTAGGCCCACAGCAGGTAGAGCGCGGCGAGGATCACGCCGGTGACGGCGACGACGCCCCACCAGCGGGCACCGTTGAACGCACCGAGCAGCGCCAGGAACTCGCCCGGGAAGCCGTTGAGGCCGGGCACACCGATGCTCGACAGCATGACGAGCGTGAACACGCCGGCGAAGACCGGCGCGGCCTTCTGGAGGCCGGACAGCTCCGAGATCATGCGCGTGTGGCGGCGTTCGTAGATCCACCCGACGAGCAGGAACAACGCGCCGGTCGTGATGCCGTGGTTGACCATGATCAGGATGCCGCCCTCGATGCCCTGCACCGTGATCGAGAAGATGCCCAGGACGATGAAGCCGAGGTGGGCCACCGAGGAGTAGGCGACGAGTCGCTTCAGGTCCTTCTGCATCGTGGCGCAGATCGCGCCGTAGATGATGCCGATGACACCGAGGGTCATCATCACCGGCGCCGCCCACTTGGACGCCTCCGGGAACATGTAGAGCCCGAACCGCACGAAGCCGTAGGTGCCGAGCTTCAGCAT
>JAFAFN010000538.1 GCA_023423475.1 Actinomycetes bacterium
GACTCCGCTCGAGCTCGCTTCGGTTCACCACGACGCCAGGACCCATGTCGTCGAGCACCCTCGCCAGGCGCAGTGCTCCGTGCCGGCCGCTGATCGCGCCGCGCTCCAGTGCGTCATCGAGGTCGGATCGGGCCAGCAGCTCCTGATCGACCGCGTTCTGGATGACCAGCCGGAGACGAGCCGGCCCCGTCACCGCAGCGAGGTCGACGACGGTCCGAGCCGGCGTCGTCACCGCAAGACCTCGTACGACCGTGCGGTCATGCGGATCGAGAGATGCGGTGCGGTAGCGCGTCGTCCCCCGCAATGCGCGGCCGGCGCTGAGCGGGACGATGAGCTCGACGGGTCGTCCGTCGACGGGGCCCATCCCCAGCCAGTGCGCAGCTGAGCGGCGGAACGTCGTGCCGGTTCCTCTCGCATGCAGGTCGGCCGTCCAGATGCGGTGGGTCCAGTTGTCCACGGAATCCCGGTCCGGATCCACCGGCCAGCCGGCGATGCCATAGACGCCGTTCGCATGGCGAACCCATCGACCGCTGTCGACGCGGGAGCGCACCGTGTTGCGGGAGAACCCGAGCTCGGAGAGCTGGGCGCTCGAGAAGCACCCCGACTGCGCAGCGGCGATGGGTGTGAGCAGTCGGTCGCGTTCCGCCGTCGAGGTCGGGCGCTCGGTCATGGCCCCAACATGGGCCCCGTGGCGGATGGTGTCAGCGGGGACTGGTCCTCGGTGATCGCCTCCCGAGGCGCGCACCGAGCACAACTGGATCTGGCTGGGTGCTCTGCGCGCTGGGGCGGGCACAGAACCCAGCCGAAGCTGAGTGTGCTGTGTGCGCGCCCGATCCGACTCGGCCGGAACGCGGTCGGGGCTGAGCGGAGGCACGGCGGCGACGGACGGCACAGCGTGCGGCGATGGGGTCGGCGCGGGTGCCGACGTAAGGTCGGGCCATGACTGCGATCTCGCTGGACGGAAACGCACTCGCCGCGGCGCTCAAGGAGGACATGTCCGCCCGCATCGCGGCGCTCGCCGACCGGGGCATCACCCCGGGCCTCGGCACGATCCTCGTCGGCGACGATGGACCGAGTGCGAAGTACGTGTCGATGAAGCACGCCGACTGCGCAGAGATCGGCATGACCTCGGTCGACCGGCGCCTGCCGAACGACGCGACCCAGGCCGACGTGCACGCGGCGATCGACGAGCTGAACGAGAACCCCGCGGTCGACGCGTTCATCGTGCAGTACCCGTTCCCGTCGGGCCTCGACTACGGCGAGGCGCTCATGCGCGTCGATCCCGCCAAGGACGCGGACGGCCTGCACCCGGTCAACCTCGGGCGTCTGGTCATGGGCGAGGACGCGCCGGTGGCGTGCACCCCGCGCGGGATCGTGCACATGCTCGAGGCCTACGACGTCCCGGTCGCCGGCAAGCACGTCGTCATCGTCGGTCGAGGTCTCACGATCGGACGCCCGCTCGCGAACCTGCTCACGCTCAAGCGGCCCGACTGCAACGCGGCGGTCACGGTCGTGCACACCGGCGTCGCCGATATCGGGGAGTACACACGCTCCGCCGACGTGGTCGTCGCCGCCGCAGGTGCCGGCGGCATGATCACCGCCGACATGGTGAAGCCGGGTGCGGCGGTCGTCGCCGCCGGGGTGAGCTTCGTCGACGGCAAGACCGTGAGCGACGTCGCGGACGAGGTCGCCGAGGTCGCCGGCTGGCTGTCCCCGAAGTTCGGGGGAGTGGGGGCCATGACCCGCGCGTTCCTCCTGCTCAACACCGTCGAAGCTGCCGAGCGCGCCGCGGGCTGAGTCCAGCGCGGCGCTGGCTGAACCGAGCGCCCTGCCATTCGCCGACGTGATCGAACCGGGCGACGCTAGTATCAGATCACCTCATAAGTGATAACAAGGTGGTCGAGTTGTCGACGTTCGACGCCGCTGCAGGATGGCCTGCGCTGACCTACGAATCCGTTCCGTGGGAGTCCGACCCGACGGCGGCGGCCTCTCGATCCGCATGGCGCCGACATCGTGGACCGTACGACGCTGCGGTCGTGCCGGAGATCGCTGGGCTCGTCGTGGAGCTCCCCCCGGTGGTCCGGGCAGAGGCAGAGGATGCGGCCAACGAGATCGCTCGGTTCGACGCCGAGCTCGGTGACGAGATCGCCCCGTTCGCGTCGGTCCTGTTGCGAACCGAGTCGGCGGCATCGTCGAAGATCGAGAACCTGACGGCGTCGGCACGTGCGATCGCCGAGGCCGAACTGACCGGTCGCGGTGGGACCAACGCATCGCTGATCGTCGCAAACGAACGGGCGATGACCGCGGCGATCGCCCTGGCCGAGCACATCGACGGCGACGCGATCCTGGCCATGCATGCCGCGCTGATGGAGGACTCTCAACCAGAGATCTCGGGGCGTTGGCGTGACGAGCAGGTGTGGATCGGCGGCAGCGACCTGGGCCCGCACCAGGCGGACTTCGTGCCACCTCAGCACGCTCGCGTGCCGGCGGCGATCGCTGACCTGGTCAGGTTCATCGATCGCGACGACATCGGCGTGCTTGCCCATACCGCCATCGCCCACGCTCAGTTCGAGACAATTCATCCATTTCCGGACGGCAACGGACGGACCGGCCGAGCGCTCGTGCACGCGCAGCTCCGTCATCAGCAGCTCACACGCAACGTCACGGTGCCGGTGTCGGCGGGACTGCTCGCCGACATCGACAGCTACTTCGACGCGCTGACGGCCTACCGCTCCGGCGACCTCGCTCCGATCGTGGCCGAGTTCAGCTCGGCGGCGTTCCGTGCGACCGACAACGGGCGTCGGCTCATCGAGGACCTGCACGCCATCCGGGCCGAGTGGTCCGATCAGATCGTCGCGCGTCGCGATGCCTCGGTGTGGAAGGTGGCGGATCTCCTCGTGCGCCACCCGGTGGTCGACGCAGCGCTGATCGCCAGCGCGACGGGTTCGGCGCGGCAGAACGCGTACCGGTCGATCGCGCCCCTGGTCGACGCGGGGGTCCTCGTGGAGTTCACCGACCGTCGACGGAATCGGGCGTGGCGCGCTCCGGCGGTGCTCGACGCACTGGACCGCTTCGCTGCGCGGGCCGGCCGTCGGCGTCGTCCGAGTTCGGGCTGAGCGTCGAGAGCCGACGGCGAGCTTCGGCGCGCCCGTAAGGCGCGACGTCTCCGCGCAGGAAACGCGTGGAATCCGACGCGGAAATCTTGCAGGGCGCACTGGGCGAAAGGGTCGAGCTGGCGGTCGAGTGACCTCGACACGAGTCTCGACCTCAGGCTCAACCAGAGGTTGAGGGCGCGCGTCGCGACCGGTCTCCCGGCGAACTCGGACAGTCTGACCGCTGCGCGCACCGAGGTGGGGGATGGTCCGCGCCGCTTGTCGACGAACGGCGGCTGCCGACCCGGCGCGCCCAGAGCCCAACGGTGAAGGGATGTGCACTCTGCGCGGTGGAAGACGCACAGAACCCAGCGGAAGCTCGTTGTGCACCCGGCGCGCATCGGCATCCGTGAGGGCAGAGACCAACTCACGGGGCGATCCGACGGGCCCGGGTATCCTCGAACGCCATGACACGGATCGCTGACCTCCTCGAGGCGAGGGACGAATCGAGCGGACCCGCGCTGAGCGTCGAATTCTTCCCGCCCAAGACCGAGGCGGGAGAGGCGCAGTTCGCCCGGGCGATCGAGGAGCTCGAGCCGATCGACCTCAGCTTCGTGTCGGTGACCTACGGCGCCGGCGGATCGACCCGTGACCGCACCCGCGACCTGGTCGTCGGGCTCAACCGCGACCGCAGCTACCCGGCCATGGCGCACCTGACCTGCATCGGGCACACCCGCCCGGAGCTCGAGGCGCTGCTCGACGACTACGACCGTGCCGGCGTGCACAACATCCTGGCCCTGGCGGGCGACCCGCCCGCTGACGGGAGCCCGGCGACCGGCGACTTCACCTATGCCCTCGAGCTGGTCGAACTGGTGCGCTCGAAGGGCGACCACTTCAGCGTCGCGGTGGCGGCGCACCCGGAGCTGCATCCCCGCTCCACCGACACCGCATTGGACCGCCACCACCTGGCCGAGAAGCTCGCGCTGGCGGACTTCGGGGTGACCCAGTTCTTCTTCGATGCGGACCACTACTTCCGCATGATGGACGAGCTCGCAGCCCTCGGGAACACCACCCCGGTGCA
This sequence comes from Actinomycetes bacterium, assembly GCA_023423475.1. Lineage (GTDB taxonomy): Bacteria > Actinomycetota > Acidimicrobiia > Acidimicrobiales > Microtrichaceae > JAFAFN01. The sequence continues at coordinate 4,174 of JAFAFN010000538.1, forward strand.
CCCCGGGATCATGCCGTTGTCGAACCCCACGGGCGTGCGCCGCATGACGGCGATGGCCGGGGCGACGTTCCCCGAGGAGCTGGCCGCCAGGGTCGAGGAGGCCAGCGAGGCCGACCGTCAGAAGATCGTCGTCGAAGCGGCGGTCGAGCTGTCCCAGCGGCTGCTCGACGGGGGAGCGCCGGGCCTGCACCTGTACGGGCTGAACCGGTCCGAGGTGCTGCTGGCGATGGTCGCCGAGATGGGTCTCGCCCCGAACTGAGCCGTCTCGCGGCTCGGCTCGGAGCGAGCCCACCCGTCGTCGCTCTCGGCCCCTCTCAGAGCCACCAGAACAGGATCGGCCACCACCACGGCGGGCGGGGACTGGTGCCCTTCACCGTGAAGGTCGCGCTCGACCAGCACGCCGACTTCGCCGTCGCCACCTGTGCCTTCACGGTGTGAGCGCCGGGTGCGAGCTGTCCGGTGTCGAGCATCGTCGCAGCGCCGTTCCGCTGGGTGCCGAGGAAGTCGAACGGTGCGTCGGTTTCGGTCCGGACGAAGCGTCCGTCGAGGTGGAATTGGACGTGCTTCACGCCGGTCACACCGCTGCCGCTCGGGTCGACGTGGATCGCCACCTGGCGGCTCGAACCAGTGCCGACCGTTGCGCCCTGGAGTGGCCGGCTTCCGCTCCGGCGTGCGTTCGTCGACACCAGCAGCCGCGGCGTGCCCCGACACGGGTCGCTCGGGGGCACCGACGTCGTCGGCGGAGCAGTAGTCGTGGGTGCTGCGGTCGTGGTCGGTGCTGCCGTCGTGGTGGGCGCGGCTGTCGTGGTGGGTGCGGCGGTGGTGGTGGGAGCAGCTGTCGTGGTGGGTGCGGCGGTGGTGGTGGGAG
>JAFAFN010000147.1 GCA_023423475.1 Actinomycetes bacterium
CTGCTGCACCACGCCCGACTGCTCGCCGAGCTGCAGCGAGACATCGATGCCCTGCGGGCGCCGGACTGGGTGCGCAGCTCCGCCGAGCCTGTGAGTACCGACTCGAGGACCCGGCCGTCACCGAGCACGAGCGCGGCGCGCTGCAACGGCTGGCAGCACGCGGGATCGGGAGATGACCCTGAGCGTCGGGTTCAGCGGTCCGGCCCCGATGATCGCCTCGCCCATCCGGCCTCAGGCGTCGTCGGCAGCCGTGGTCGAGAGCTCGTCGAGCTGCTCGTCGATCGCCTCGTCCTCGGCCGCACCGGTGACGATGGCACCGTCGGGTGACGCGGCGACGCGCTCGGCCTGGCGGGCGGATCGGCGACGTGCAGAGAGCGACAGCCGTTCGATCGGCGCGAGCAGCTCGGTGCCGCGGCGCCGCTCCCCCGCCTCGGCTGCACGCTCGTCGAGGAACCGGGCCGAGTTCTCGTAGCCCTGGGCGACGAGCTCGTCGGTGTGGCCGAAGTCGTCGTACTTCAGCTCCGGACGCCGACCCGGCGGCAGCACGATCGCCTCGACCTTCGCCGGCAGCGCGGCGAGGTCGTGGGCGAAGCGGCTGTTGCGGGCGATCCAGTAGGCGAGCAGCGCGCCGTCCAGCGGGCGCTTGATCTCGACGTCGGGCCGTCCGTGGGGCCCCACGTGCAGCACGTAGATCGTGCGGCAGCCCAGCTCCACCGCACGCGCGATGGGGACGTTGTCGATCACGCCGCCGTCCATGTAGCGGCGACCGTCGATGACCACCGGCGGATAGACCGCTGGCAGTGCAGCGGACGCGAGGATCGACGTGACCAGGTCGCCCTCGTCGAACCAGCGCTCGACCGCGTCCTCGACATCGGCGGCGACGCACTGGAACGGCAGCGCGAGCTCCTCGATGCGGCGCTCCTCGCCGAGCAGCGCCTCGAGGCCGGCACGCAGGCCCTCGTTGCTGTGCAGCGACGCGCCCTTGCGCAGCAGCTGCACCGCCGAGGGGATGCGGGACGAGGGCATGAGCGTGTGCGAGGTGGTGTCCCGCCAGTGCTGCTCGAGCCGGGTGACGCCCTCGAGGGTGGGATCCGCGGCGAATCCGGCGCCGTTGAGCGCGCCGACCGAGCAGCCGAGCACCACGTCGGGAACGATGTCGCGCTCGGCGAGCGCCCGCAGCATGCCCACCTGGATCGAGCCGAGGTTGCCGCCGCCGGAGAGCACGAAGGCGACCCTCGGGCGACGCCGCGGTCCGTCGCGGCGGGTGAGCTCGCGCAGCGTGGGCATGGCGGGGATCGTAGGAGCCTCAGCGCTGCGTGCGCGCGACGGCGGCGCGCACGAAGCGGGCGAAGTCGTCGGGATGCGACAGGTGGGCGCCGTGTCCCGACTCGGTGATCTCGATCATCCAGGCATCCGGCAGCGCGAGCTGCAACTGCACCGCGCTGCGTCGGAGGTGCTCCGCGCTGCGTCCGCCGGCGCCGACCACGACCGGCACATTGACCGCGGCGAGGTCGACGCTCGTGTCGGGTGCTCGCAGGTCGCGGAGCTCGTCGAGCAGGGCGGGACCCTCGCTGCGACGGGCCGATCGGTCGCGCTCCCGCAGTCGGCTCCAGGTGTGCTCCCCCACCATCAGGCGGTAGAAGAACTCGGCACCGGCCTCGGGGCCCTCCCGGTCCGCGACGTCCACGGACCCGCCGCCCACCGAGGCGCGCGAGTCGTCGAGCCACGGCGCAGGTGACTCGAACGCGCCGACGCCGTCGAGCCGCGGGCCCGAGCGAGCGGCGAGGGCCAACGCGATCGTGCCGCCCAAGCTGTGGCCCACCACGACGACCGAGGTCGCGCCCGACGCCTCGATCACGGCCGACAGGTCCGACGCGTGGTCCTCGACGGTCCCGCGTCCGACGACGTACGGCGAGTCGCCGTAGCCACGGCGGTCGTACGCGAGCACGTCGAGGTCGGGGAGGCGACGCATCGCCCGCCCGAAGCTGGCCGCCCGGTCCATCGCGCCGTGCACCAGCACCACGGTCGGCAGGTCGTCCTCGACATCGGGTCGCCGGCGACGCACCACCGAGAGCCCGTCCACCTCGAAGCGCTCGGCCGACGCCGGCGACAGGCGCGTCGGATCCGCAGGCGCGGTGTCCGACGACGAGCTCACGGGACCGTCATCATGCGGAGCACGTCGGTCGCGTGCATGCCCGCGCTGCCGGCACCGGCGAGCACCGCGACGACCTCGCCCGAACGCACCAGGCCCTGGTCCCTCGCGATGCACACCAGGTCGTCCATGGCGCGCATGTCGTCGACTCGGTGCGGTGCGAACAGCGGCGTCGCTCCCCAGCTGAGCGACAGCTGCCGCAACGTGCGCTCCTGCGGGCTGAAGGCGATGAGCGGCATCTTGGGGCGGAAGCGGGCGATCGAACGCACCGTGAATCCCGACTCCGAGATGCAGATGATCGCGGCGACACCCATCTCGGTCGCCGCTCGCCAGGTGGCGCCGGTCATGGCGTCGGTGAGACGGGCCGGGCCGGCACCGACGGCCTCTTTCCGTAGCAGGCGGATGCGTCGGGCCCAGGCGTCGTAGTCGAACTCCTGGTCCGCCCGATCCGCGACCCGGGCCATCGTCGCGACGGTGTTGACGGGATCATGGCCGACCGCGCTCTCGGCCGAGAGCATCACCGCGGACGAGCCGTCGAACACGGCGTTCGCGACGTCGGAGACCTCGGCACGGGTCGGCGCGGGCGAGGTCACCATCGACTCGAACATCTGGGTCGCGGTGATCACCGGCTTGCCCAGCGCGATGCAGTCCCGGATGATCCGCTTCTGCACGTGGGGCAGTTCCTCGATGCCCAGCTCGGAGCCGAGGTCGCCACGAGCGACCATGATCGCCCCGGATGCCTCGATGATGCCCTCGAGGTTGTCGACCGCAGCACGGGTCTCGATCTTCGCCACCAGCAGCGGGCCCCTCGGGTACGGCTCGGTGCCGACCTTGCGGATGTCGTGACCCGATCGGACGAACGACAACGCCACCATGTCGACGCCGACGTCGACGAACGCGTCGAGCTTGACCAGGTCCTCCGGTGTCGGCGACGCGATGCCGAGTCGCTCGGACGGGACGTGCAGCCCGGGGCGGCCCTGGACCGGACCACCGTGGGCGACCATGGCGGTCGCGCTGGTGGCGTCGACGGACTCGACCTGGAGCATCACGCTGCCGTCGCCGACGGCGAGCACGTCACCGGGATGGATGTCCGCCAGCAGGTTCTCGTAGTCGACGCCGAGGACCGTGCCGTCGGAGCTGTCACGGCCGGGCACGAGCTGCACGGTGGTCCCCGCAGCCAGCTCGATCGCGGTGTTGCCGAAGGAGCCGAGGCGGACCTTCGGTCCGGGCAGGTCCACCATGATCCCGAGGTTGCGCCCGGCCTCGGCGGCGACACGCCGGATGAGGTGGTAGCGCTCCAGCGCATCGTCGATGCTGCCGTGTGCGAGGCCGAGGCGAGCCACGTCCATGCCGGCGTCGATCATCTTGCGGAGTACCGGTGCCGAGTCCGACGCGGGCCCGATGGTGGCGATGATCTTCGTGCGGCGTGCCATCTCCGCAGGCTACGCCCGCACCACTCGGCCGCGGTGACGGATATCGGTCACTCCCCCACACGACATCCGCCCCGTTCTCGCGGTGATCACAACGAGAACGAGGCGGATGTGGGGCAGGTCTCGGCGGTCGAACCGCTCAGCTGCGGGGCACGTCCTTCCAGGCAGCCGCTCCCCTGTCACTCTTCGCTGGCGCTCATCGGTCGGAGGCTCAGCTGCGGGGCACGTCCTTCCACGCGGCCTCCTTGTCGACGCGCACGTCGCCGGGGAGGCCCAGGACGCGTTCGCCGATGATGTTCTTCAGGACTTCGGAGGTGCCGCCCTCGATCGAGTTGGCGCGAGCACGCAGGAAGTTCTTGAACATGTCGTCGCTGAACAGCGCGTGTCGGGGACGGCTGAACTCGTAGGACTCGTAGAGCATGCCGGCGGGTCCCATCAGGTCGAGCGCCAGGTTGTAGATCGCCTTGTTGAGCTCGGCCATCGCGAGCTTGGCGACCGACCCCTCCGGCCCCGGGGTGCCGGCGGTCCGCAGCTGCGAGGCGCGGATGTTGGTGAGTCGGTTGACCTCGGCCTGCACCCAGAGCTGGGTGACCTGGTCACGCTGGACCGGGTCCTTGTGCTCGACCGCGTTCCAGGTCTCGATCAGGTGACCGATCGGACCGGCGCCGCGCGGAGGTGTGCCGCCGCCGATCGAGACGCGCTCGTTCATGAGAGTGGTGATCGACACGGGCCAGCCGCGGCCGACCTCGTCGAGGCGCATCGAGTCGGGGATGCGCACGTCGGTCAGGTACACCTCGTTGAACTCCGCCTCGCCGGTCATCTGGCGCAGCGGACGCACCTCGACCCCCGGCGCGTTCATGTCGACGATGAACGCCGTGATGCCGCGGTGCTTGGGAAGATCGGGATCGGTGCGTGCGATCACCAGGCCGTACGACGAGATGTGGGCGAGCGTGGTCCAGACCTTCTGTCCGTTGACGATCCACTCGTCGCCGTCGCGCTCCGCCCTCATCGCGAGCGACGCGACGTCGGAGCCGGCGCCGGGCTCGGAGAACATCTGGCACCAGATGTGCTCGTTCGAGAACAGCGACCGGAGCATGTCCTTCTGCTCGTCGGTGCCGTGGGTGAGCACCGCGGGCCCGCACATCCCGTAGCCGATCGGGTTCTTCGTGCCCCCGATCGGCCCACCGGCCGCGCTGACGCGCTCGATCACGGTGCGCTGGAGCTTCGGGCTGACCCCCAGCCCGCCGTTGCCCTCGGGGAAGTGCACCCAGGCGAGCCCCGCATCGAACTGCGCCTCGAGGAAGGCGCGCTCGTCCGTGCTCGACGGCGGGTGGTCGGCGAGCAGCTGCTCGACCGCTGCGATGACCCGTACCTCGTCCGCGTCCTGCGTCGTCGCGTCCTGTGTGACCGTCATGGTCGACCCCCTGGTGTCTGAAGACTTGACCGTGCGGTCAAGTTAGCCCCTCGGTGCGGAGCATGGGACCGCGACCCGCCCCGGGCGATCGTTCCCGGTGTGGTCGTCCAGTTGGGGGTCAGTTCAGCTGGGCCCGGAGCTCGAGTGCTGCACGGGCGTGCCGATCCGCATGCGCGGGATCGAGCACCACCAGCTCGTCGTGCACGGTGGCCGCCTCGAGGAACCGTCCGAGCGCGGCGTAGTTGCGTGCCAGCTCGGAGCGCTCGGGCAGGCCCGAACCGGGCAGCACGCACGACAGCTCGAGCGCTCGAACGGTGCCCGCCCGGTCCCCCGCCCGCTGCGACGCACCGCGCAGGTTGTTCAGGACCCTGGCCACCACCGCGAGCGGCGGGGTCGGGTCGAG
>JAFAFN010000591.1 GCA_023423475.1 Actinomycetes bacterium
CCGTGTCGCAGCGAGGCGATCGAGAGCTGGCCGCCTCGGGCGTAGAGCACCACCAGGTAGAGCAGCGCCCCGAACATGAGGCGGTAGAACGAGATCGCGATGCCCGACATCGGGACACCGGCGATCAGCACGTTGCCGAGACCCCAGGCGGTCACCGCGCCGATCGACGCACCGATGCCCGCCGGGGTCGAGCCCGATGCGGCGGCCGGAGCGGCAGCGGGGGCGTCGGGCGGGGAGGTCACCGCCCGAGGGTACGGGTGCCCCGGCCGAGCCGTCAGGTCGGTTCCGGTAGCGTCGAGCCATGGCTGCCGTGACCATCTTCCACAACCCCAACTGCTCGACCTCGAAGTACGCGGTGGGGGTCGCGGACGACCTCGGCGTCGACTACGACGTCGTGAAGTACATGCTCAAGTCCGAGCGGCCCGACCGTGCGACGATCACGCAGCTCGTCGCCGAGATCGAGGACCCGGTGACTGACCTGGTCCGCCGCGACGCCAACTTCACCAAGCTCGGACTGACCGACGCGGACGTCGCGACCGACGCCCAGGTGATCGACGTGCTCGAGGCCAACCCGCAGCTCCTGCAGCGACCGATCCTGGTCAAGGACGGCCGGGCGATCATCGGTCGTCCGAAGGACCGTGTGCCGGCCTTCCTCGAGGGCTGACACTCCTAGAGGCCGACGGCCTCGAGGGCTGATCGACAAGATCGGCGCACGGCGCGTCAAGAACGCGTCAAGACCCTTCCGGAGCGTGTCCGTCCGGGCGTAGGACGGACACATGGACTTCGCCGCCAACACCGCCGCCGCTCTGGGCGTCGTCGCTGCCGAGCAGCAGATGGTCGGTCTGAGGGGCATCGTCACCGTCCTCGCGACACTCGGATTCGTCGGTGTCTGCTTCGCCGCGGTCGAGCTGCTCGAGCGACGCAGCGATCGTGCCGCAGGGAACGCCGCCGGCTCGACGAGCCGCGCCACGGCCATGGTCACCCAGCAACCGGTTGACGACGTCTGGCCGCTGCGCGGCACTCATCGGCGATCGCCGGAGCGTCGCGTGCTCGGCGGCGACCGTGTGCTGGTCGCCTCGCTGGCCGGCTCGTTCGTCGCGGTCGGACTGGCGCTGTCGTTGATCCCGCTGCGCTCGGCGATCGGACTGTCCTCGATCGCGCTGGCGCTCGTGCTCGTGATCGTGATCGTCGGCGCGGCTGCCGGCGGGGGACGGGTCGCCGCAGCGGTCACCTCGGCCGTCGCCGCGCTGTCGTTCAACTTCCTGCACACCGTCCCGCTCTACACGTTCCACATCGCGGCGACCCGCAACATCGTCACCAGCGTCCTGATGATCCTCATCGGCATCGCGGTGGGCGAGGTCGCGGCTCGCCGAGTCCCCACCAACCACCACAACACCCCGACCGAGGAGCTCCCGTGAAGGACGTGCTCGTGATCCTGCTGACGCTCGGCTTCTTCGCCCTCTGCGTCGCGTACGTCGCCCTGTGCGATCGCATCGTCGGCCCCGACGACGTGGCCGACGGCGCGATCGACGGTGCTGCCGACGGAGGTACCCGGTGATGCTCGCCGTCCAGTGGCAGGACGCCGCACTTCGAGGTCGATCTCGGGGCGAAGCGGGTCGTGGCGGTGCAAGCGGACGGATCGACGGGCGACGAGATCCGACTCACGCCGACCGAGTGGGCGCTCGTCGAACAGCTCGTGCGCAACCCCGGTCGCCTGGTCTCGCAGCGTCAGCTGCTGCACGAGGTCTGGGGGCCGCAGTACGACGACGAGACCAACTACCTGCGGGTGCACCTCGCGAACGTGCGACGCAAGCTCGAGCCCGAGCCGTCGACCCCGTGCTACTTCGTGACCGAACCGGGCATGGGGTACCGCTTCGAGCCGCCACCCGACGCCTGATCAGACGGGGCACTCCAGCGCCTCGGCCGCACGCTGGCGGCCGGCGAAGATGCCGATGAGGAACGTCGTGTCGTAGACCGACATCGAGGTGCAGCGCCCGGCGTCATCCTGTTCGAAGGCGACGCGGACCCACTCCGGGTCGATGAGCATGGGCGGGAACACGATGCTGACCCGCGCCATGCGCAGCACGTTGTCGATGACGGTCACGTCGCCGAACAACCCGGTGCGGTCACCCTGACGGATCGACAGCTGACCCTGCAGGTCCACCGACGTGTCACCGTTGGCGGCGATCGACACGGTGCCGCTCAGGTGGCCGTAGTTCGCGAACGAGCTGAACACCATGCCGTCGCCGGTGAGCACGGCCCGCTGGGCATCCGCGACCAGCGATCCCTGGAAGCCGGCCATGCCGCGGCCCTTGGCCACGACGGTGCCGCTGACCGAGGCGCTCAGGTAGAGCAGCGTGCCGTGTCGATCGATGAGCAGCTGGGCATCGCCGTACACCTCGACGGATCCGGTGAGGAAGCTGCCCCTGACCGAGGCGCTCCAGCCGTGGGACCCGCCGTCGATCTGCACGTCGCCGCTGAGGCGGAGATCGCCGAGCCGCACGGTGCCGCGGAGCTCGCCCGACAGCGAGATCGACGAGACCGTGGTGCCCTCGAACACGATCGTGCCGGTGACCTGCGAGGCGATCGCGCCCGTGTCGATCGAACCGTCGACGGCGAGGGTCGTGCGCTGTCCGGCGGCGGTCACCGTCGCCCTGGCGGTGCCGTAC
>JAFAFN010000037.1 GCA_023423475.1 Actinomycetes bacterium
AAGCACCACCACGCGATCCACGAGCGGCACTGGGAGCTCACCGGGACCGCCGCCGAGCACACGTTCCGGCGACCTGACGGTGTGGTCGCCGATCCGACCGCAGCGCTGCTCTGCGGGGCGACCGCGGAGCTGGTCGAGCGGCACCGGCGCCACGGGCTCGACATCGTCGCGGACGGAGCCGGATCCCACTGGACCGGCGACCGCATCGACTGGGACTGCTTCTTCGCCGCGTTCGCCAACGGCCGCCTCGCACAGAACCCCAACGCCCAGGACCCGATCGCCCAGGACCCAGCGCACACGACCCCGACCCCTCGACCAGACGACACGAGTCGGTCCGACCGGCTCGTGCCGGATTGAACCGACGCGCTCGCAGGTCGGACCAGGTGGGCTCCACCCGTGGTCAGACCAGGTGGGCTCCACCCGTGGTCAGACCAAGTGGTCGACGAAGCGCTCCAGCTGGCGGAGGTTGCGGCACTCGAAGGTCCCGTCGCAGTGGGTGCCGTACTCCCCCACGATCGAGTCGCCGGTGTCCCAGTACGCCTTGGGCTCGGGATTCAGCCAGTAGACGTGGCGTGCCTTCTTGCGGATCTCCTTGATGACCCAGCTCTGCGACGAGTGGTAGTTGTTCCTCGCGTCGCCCAGCACGATCACGGTGGTCTTCGACCCGACGTCCTGGCCGTAGCGCTCCCAGAACACCTCGAAGGCGTGCCCGTAGTCGGAGTGGCCGTCGACCCAGACGACGTCGGCCTCGCTGTTGACCCGGTGGATCGCCTCGACGATGTCCTCGGTGCCCTCGAAGAAGCGTGTGACCTCGTCGAGTCCGTCGATGAACACGAAGCTGCGGACCTTCGAGAACTGCCCCGAGATCGCGTAGACGAGGTGCAGGGTGAAGCGTGCGAAGGCCGCCACCGACCCGGAGATGTCGGCGATGACGAAGATCTCGGGCTTGGCCGGGCGCGGGTACTTGAACTTCGGCTCGGCGGGCACACCGCCGTAGCTGAGCGAGTGCCGCACCGTGTTGCGGAAGTCGAGCGCACCCTTGCGGCCGTGACGCCGCTTGCGGGCCAGGCGCACCGCGAGACGTCGGGTGAGGGGCTGCAGCGCCTTGCGCAGCTGCACCATCTCCTCTCGGCTCGCGTGCATGAAGTCGATGTCCTCGGGCAGCGGCTTGCGCAGCGTCTTGGCCATCGCCTCGACACCGCGGTCCGCGACCAGGCGCCGCCGGATTTCGGCCTCGATCTCCTTCTTGAAGTCGTCGATCCGGTGCTCGTACTCGTCGCGCTCGAGGCGTTCCTCGAGGTTCGTCAGCGGTTCGGGCGCATCCTGACGCGACTGCTCCATGAGCTGCTCGAGCACACCCTCGAGGTCGAGGTTCCGCAGCGTCCGGTACAGGTAGTAGGTGCCACCGACGGGCCGCCCCGGCTCCATCCCGGCGTAGCGCTTCACCGATTGACGGGCCATCGCCCGCATCATCGCCTGATCGCCGCGCAGCAGCGACTGGTAGAGCATCTGGGCGAGCTCCTCGGGCGTGAGCCCTTCGCCCGAGCCGCCCTTGCCCGCACCCTCGCCGACGCCGTCGGGCGGCTCCATGCCGTCGAGGTCCTCGGGGTCGAGCAGGTCGATCGCATCGGCGTCGAGCGAGTAGGCCGCGCCGCGCAGCGAGAAGTAGACCTCGAAGACGGTCTCGAAGGAACGCCAGTGCGCGTGGTTCTTCACCAACGTCGCGGCGAGCGCGTACTTGAACGCCTCCCGATCACCGAGCGGGACGTGCTGGACGGCCTGCATCGCGTCGAGGTTCTCGGTCAGGCTGACGGGCAGGCCGGCGCGCCGCAGCTCGACGATGAAGCCCGAGAGCAGCTCGAGCAGCGGCTCACCCGCCGCTGCGGGGGCCGGTTCCTCGATGACCGGTGTGCCGTCGTCGGCGGCCGGGCTCATGACCCGTTCGAGAGCGGCCCGCCCCGGTTGAAGGACTTCTCCTCGGCGGCGAACTCCTTGACCGCCTTGGCGATGTCGGACTGGTACTTCAACAAGATGTTGACCGTGTTGGTCGCGGTCTCGGCGTCGATCTGCTCGACGCCGAGCAGCACCAGGGTGCGGGCCCAGTCGATCGTCTCGGACACCGACGGCGACTTCTTCAGCTCGAGCTGACGGATCGACCGGACGACCCGGGCGATCTGGTCGGCGAGCGACTCGGTCAGACCGGGCACCTTGGTGAGCACGATCTCCTTCTCGCGGTCCATGTCCGGGTAGTCGACGTGGAGGTAGAGGCAGCGACGCTTGAGCGCCTCGGAGAGCTCACGGGTGTTGTTCGAGGTCAGGAAGACCATCGGGATCTGCCGTGCCTCGATGGTGCCGAGCTCCGGGATCGACACCTGGTAGTCGGAGAGGATCTCGAGCAGCAGCGCCTCGGTCTCGACCTCGACGCGGTCCACCTCGTCGATGAGCAGCACGACCGGGTCCTCGGCCCGGATCGCCTCGAGCAGCGGACGCTCGAGCAGGAAGTCGTCGGAGAAGATGTCCTCCTCGATCTCGTCCCAGCCCTGGGTCTCGCTCTCGGCGCGGGACGCCTGGATGCGCAGCAGCTGCTTCTTGTAGTTCCACTCGTAGAGCGCCTTGGACTCGTCGAGCCCCTCGTAGCACTGCAGGCGGATCAGACGAGCGCCGAGCACCTCGGCCACCGACTTGGCGAGCTGGGTCTTGCCGGTGCCGGCGGGACCCTCGACCAGGATCGGCTTGCCGAGACGGTCCGCGAGGAAGACGATGCCGGCGATGCCCTCGTCGGAGAGGTAGTCGACGCTGCGGAGCTGCTCCCGCAGTGCCGGCACCGAGTCGAATCGGGCTCCGGCGTCGAGGGGCGAGTCGGTCGTCGACGAGGTGGTGCTCATGGCCCGAGGTTACCGATGGGCTTGACCGCACGGTCAATTGGCTTCTCGTGGTGGCGGGTCGGCGACCTACCCTCGCCGACGTGGCAGCGCAGTTGCTGGCGACGGGGCTCGGTGTGTCCCACGGTGGCCGGACGATCTTCTCGGACCTCGACGTCGTCGTCGCGCCCGGCGACGTGATCGGTCTGGTCGGCCCCAACGGCGCCGGGAAGTCCTCGCTGCTGCGCCTGTTGGCCGGCGTCGACACCCCCGAACACGGCTCGGTCGCCGTCTCGCCGCCGCACGCGAACGTGGGATGGCTGCCCCAGGAGACCGAACGGCGACCCGGTGAGACGTTGGGCGCCTATCTCGAGCGACGCACCGGTGTCGGGGCGGCACAGCGCGACCTCGACGACGCGACCGTCGCGCTCTCCGAGGGCGCGGCCGGAGCAGATGACCGCTACTCGGTCGCCTTCGACCGCTGGATGGCCATCGGAGCGGCCGACCTGGTGGACCGCACGCCCGCGGTGCTCGCGCAGGTCGGCCTCGGGGTCGGACCGGACCGGACGATGACGTCGCTGTCGGGCGGGCAGGCCGCACGAGCAGGTCTCGCGTCGCTGCTGCTGAGCCGCTACGACGTGCTGCTGCTCGACGAGCCGACGAACGATCTCGACCTCGACGGGCTCGACCAACTCGAACGGTTCGTGCTCGATGCGACGGTCGGCATCGTGGTGGTCAGCCACGACCGGGAGTTCCTGTCGCGCACTGCCCGGTCCATCCTCGAGCTCGACCTGCACCAGCAGCAGGTGGCGCTCTACGGCGGCGGCTACGAGGCGTACCTGACCGAGAGGGAGCGGGACCGGCGTCACGCCCGGGAGCGCTACGACGAGTACGCGGAGCGCGTCGACGACCTGACCGAACGGGCACGCACCCAGCGCGCCTGGGCCGACAAGGGTGCACGGGTGGCTCGCAGGGACCGCTCCGAGAAGGACAAGTTCATCCGCCACCACAACATCGCGACCTCCGAGCAGCTCGCCGGCAAGGCACGACGCACCGAGAAGATGATCGAGCGACTCGAGGTCGTCGAGGAACCCCGCAAGGAGTGGGAGCTGCGCATGTCGATCGCCGGCGCGCCCCCGTCGGGGCGGGTCGTCGCCGTGTTGAACGACGCTACCGTCACACAGGGCGCATTCACTCTCGGGCCCGTCACGCTCCAGATCGACCGCGGCGACCGCGTCGCCATCACGGGAGCGAACGGCTCCGGCAAGACCACGCTCCTGGGGCTCATGCTGGGCCGGGTGGCTCCCACCTCCGGCAGCTCGAGCATCGGGGCGGGGGTCGAGATCGGCGAGATCGACCAGGCACGTGACGCCTTCGCCGGCGAGCAGTCGCTGCTCGACAGCTTCACCGCGGCGATGCCCGCGCTCGCGAGCGCCGAGATCCGCACGCTGCTCGCCAAGTTCGGTCTCGGCAGCGAGCACGTGGGGCGGCCGGCCGCGTCGCTGTCGCCCGGCGAGCGGACCCGGGCGGGGCTCGCGCTGCTGCAGGCCCGCGGCGTGAACCTGCTGGTGCTCGACGAGCCGACCAACCACCTCGACCTGGTCGCGATCGAACAGCTCGAGGCCGCCCTGGACCACTTCGACGGCACGGTCCTGTTGGTGACCCACGACCGTCGACTGCTCGCCAACGTGACGACGAACCGCCGTCTCGAGCTCGACGACGGCAGGGTCGACGAGGCCCGCTGAGCCCTTCTCCCCGATCAGGATGTTAGGCACCCTTTACATCTTCCCGCCGAAAGGGGTCCCATGTCGTCACTCGTCGACCGGCTCGCCACCGCCGCCACCCGTCCGCTGACCCGAGAACTGATCGTCAGCACCGTCACCGACGTCGCAGAGGGATTCCGGCGCATCGACCTACGCGCGTCGTCGCGGCTGGAGTGGGAGCCCGGTCAGAAGGTCCAGCTGCACGTGAAGGGCTTCGAGTTCCGCACGTACACCCCCTTCGACTGGGACGGTGAGCGTGTGGCGTTGCTGGCCGCACTCGACGCGACCGGACCGGGGACCGACCTGATCGCCCGGCTGGCGCCTGACGACCGCGTCTCGACCTTCGGTCCGCGTGGCGCCATGAAGCTGGCGGGCCTCGAGGCCGGCCCCATCCTGGTCGGCGACGAGACCTCGTTCGCCCTCGCCGCGGCGTGGCGCCTCGGCGGCAGCCACCCGGCAGCAGCCCAGGTCTACGAGGTCAACGAGCGCTCGACGTCGAGCACCGTGTGCGACCACCTCGGCCTCGGCGACGTCGTGCTCGTCGAGCGGACCGCGGACGACGGGCACCTGGACCAGCTCTGCGAGACGGTCGTCGCGACGGTCCGGGAGCACCCGGGTGCACCCGTGGTCCTGACCGGGAAGGCACCGACCATCCGGGCGGTCCGCGGCGCGCTGAAGGACGCCGGGCTCTCGCCGGCGGTGCGGGTCAAGGCGCACTGGGATCCGAAGCGTTCAGGCCTGGACTGATCGGGGTAGAGGTCGGACCGCCACACGACGGCCACAACTACCGTGGCCCCGACATCGTCGACACCGGAGGTACATCATGATCAAGGGTTTCAAGGAGTTCGTGCTGCGTGGCAACGCCATCGAGCTGGCGGTCGGCATCGTCATCGGTGCCGCG
>JAFAFN010000045.1 GCA_023423475.1 Actinomycetes bacterium
GTGATCGACATGTCGTGCACCATCGGCGAACCGGGTGCGTCGATGTCCTGACGGTGGCGGACCCTGGCATCCGGTCCGATCACCACGTACTCGATGACGTCGGGGCGGGCCCAGTAGTAGTTCGCCAGGTGCAGCTCGCCGGTCGCCGGGTCGACCTTGGGATGCGCGGTCGCTCCGTACGGCAGGGTCCCGTCCAGATCGGTGCGACCGATCGTGGCGAGCTCGGCATCGAGCTCGACCGGCTTGGGGCCCGCCTCGACGATCGCGAAGCAGCGGCCGGCGAGACCGATCACGTTGGTGTTCGCCGCGAAGTCCGCACCGTCGGTCGAAGGGCCGCCCGGGTCCTGCTCGCCGAGTCGGGTCACGATGTCGCCGCTGCGGACCCAGCGGTTCCGGTACCACTCCGCACGTCCGTCGCGGAGACGGATCCCGTGCACCATGCCGGCACCCGTGAACCAGTGATAGGTCGCGGGGTCGGCGTCGATCGGGTTGGGGCCGTTGCGCAGGTACCGCCCGTCGAGCGAGTCGGGCAGCTCGCCGCTCACCTCGAGGTCGAACGCGGTCACCTCGACGTCGACCGGTGCGAAGTTCCCCTCGAGGTACGGATTGCCCACGGGGTCAGGAGCGATCGCCATGGTGTTCCCTCACTTCTCGCCGGTTCGGTTCGTGTCGGTGCTGGTCAGTCGTCGGTGCTGGTCTGGGTGAGCACCGATCGCTGCGGCCCGGTCTGGCGGAACGCCCGGGCGAGCAGCGGCGAGGTCGCCTGCAACGACGGCAGCTCGTCGTCCGGCTCGTCCGGTTCCGCCGCAAGGGGCTCCTCGACCGCGGCCGGCTCGACCGCAGCCGGTTCGACCGATTCGGGCTCATCGACCGCCGCCGGCGCGTCGACGGGCTCGTCGTCGGGGTCGACCACCACGAGATGGGGGGCGACGACGACCTCGATCGGCGCCTCGGAGAGGTCCGCAGCGATCTCGTCGAACAGGTTCCTGGTGTCGTCGGGCTCGGCGCGTCGAGCACGTCGCCGGCGCGGAGCGTCGGCCGTGACCGCCTCGGCAGGGACGACGACGTCCGCGACGAAGAGCGCCGGTGCGTCCGCCCGTCGGTCGCTCAGCATCCAGCCCCGCGGCACCGTCAGGCGCTCGGCGTGCAGGTCGCAGATCTCCTGCGCCCGCCCCGACCGATCCGGCAGCTGGTCGAGCCAGACCTGGCAGGTCACGGTGTCGTAGGCGAGGCGCGCACGTGCGGGACGATCGCACCCAGGACGCACGCAGACCCTGTCCATGGCAGGAGGCTACCGCCGCGCCGAGCGCGAAGGGTGGGCCGTCGAACGCACCGAGAACGCGGTGACGTCGAGCCGCGGCGTGGCGAGTGCATCGATGACCTGCGCGGCGAGCGACTCGAGCACCGTGTCGCCGTCCTCGCCGGACGGCAGCTCGACCTCGGCGTCCACGGTCAGGACCCGCACGCCCGATGGCGTGACCTCGACCCGGAGCTGATCGGCGAACGCGACGAGTGCCGCGGTCGAGATCGCGTGGTGGGCGTCGCCCCCACGGAGGTCGACGAGCAGATCAGGTCGGGACGTCGACGCGAAGAACACGACCTGACCGCTCGCGGCGGACAACGACGGCAGGAGTCGTTGGGTCAGCAGATAGGGCCCGCGGACGTTCAGCAGGTAGTGCTCGTCCAGGCTCTCGACGTCCCCGTCGAGCACCGTCGCGGACGATCGCACCCCTGCAGCGTGCACGAGCAGGTCGACCGGCGCACCGATGCGCTCGACGAAGTCCGCGGCGTCGCCGACGTCCTCGGCGTTCGCGAGGTCGCACCGCAGCACGGCGGTCGCGCCGCCGCAGCTGCGCGCCGTCGATCGCAGGTCGGCGAGCGAGCGCCCGATGAGGCAGACCCTGGCACCCCTGCGCACCAGCTCGGCGGCCACCGTGGCGCCGAGCAGGCCCGTCGCACCGGTCACGACGGCGAGCCGGCCCTCCAGGGACCCGTCCGGGTCCATCCCGGCGTGCCGGGCACCCGAGGTCCCGGCGTCGCCTGCGCCGAAGATCGGACGCGGCGGGTCGACGAACGGCGATGACGTCACGTCGTCGTGCTCCTCCACCTGCGACTCCACCTCGGCCCGGGGCGTTCCGGCCACGGGGTCGTGGCCATCAGGTGCCCCATCGGCAGGGACGGAGCGGAGATGAGGGTCACGGGGTGACCTCGACGTCCGCGACCAGCGCCCGGTGGTCGCCGACGGGCAGTCGGACCGTCCTGACCGGTGGGCCACCCGGGACCGGCGCCACCACGGCGAACCCGCTCACCGCCAACCAGTCGATCTCGATGCGCGGCGCACCCGAGGGGAAGGTGGCTCCCGAGCGCAACGGTTCGAGCCCCGCATCGTCGAGCCGGGGCAGCACGGCCTCGGGGCGGAGGTTGAGGTCGCCGGCGAGCACCCAGGGCCGGGGCCAGCGAGCGAGCTCGACGAGCAGCGCGTCGAGCTGGACCTCGGCCTCGCCGGGCGCACCGCCGGACCTGCTCTGCAGGTGCGTCGATGCCACCGTGAGCTCCGTGCCGCCGACCGACACCGTCGCCAGCGCCGCGACCCGAGCCGCGCCGCGACCCGGGAGACGCAGCGTGCGCGCGGAGCGCGTGACACCCCGCACCACGAGGGCGACGCCGTCGTGGCCAGTGACGAGCACACGACGCGCGGCGGAGAAGTGGACCGTCGATGCGCCGCCGGCGAGGGCCGCCTGCGCCGGCTGGTCCCGCCACCACGACCGAGCGACACGTCGGTCGATCTCCTGGAGCGCGAGCACGTCCGCGTCCAACGCCCTGACCGAGGCGGCGAAGCCGGCGCCGTCCGCGAACTGCGCGCCGAGGCCCGGTCGGTCCGGTGCCCCGTGACGGCAGTTGAAGGTGGCGAGACGCACGTCACCAGGATTGCAGTCGAACAACGTTCAAGTGCGTGACCCACCACTCCGATCCTCTGCAGGTGACCTCACCGCGCCCGTCCGATCCCATCACCGTCGCGTCACCAGCCCGCCGCCGGAGGGTGGGCACGCTCCTCGGGCTGCTCGGACTCGTCGCCGTGATCGCCGTCGGCTGTCAGGTCCCCGCCCCGCCACCCCGTC
Organism: Actinomycetes bacterium; assembly: GCA_023423475.1. Lineage (GTDB taxonomy): Bacteria > Actinomycetota > Acidimicrobiia > Acidimicrobiales > Microtrichaceae > JAFAFN01. The sequence goes on from JAFAFN010000045.1 coordinate 3,120, forward strand.
CGGTGGTCACCCCCGCGGCGGACAGCTTCACCTTCACCGGCTCGGGCTGGGGTCACGGCGTCGGGATGAGCCAGTGGGGCGCCCGCGGCATGGCCGAGCAGGGCAACAACTACGAGCAGATCCTGCGCTACTACTACTCCGGCGCCGCGGTCGCGACCCGCACCTCGAGCAACGACCTGCGTGTCCTGTCCTCCGCGACGCAGACCACGGTGAGCCTGACCGCGGTGGGTGGGGCGGTCCGGGTCGGATCGCTCGGCACGATCCCCGCCGGCGGCACCGCGACGCTGCGTCGCTCCGGTTCGAACATCGTCGCGAGCGGCGCGGTCACCGGCACCGTCGCCAACTCGGTCGCGGTCACGTATCCGAACTCCTCGGTCCGCATCGCGACGCCGGGCTACACGTACCGCTACGGCTCGGTCACGGTGAAGCTCGACACCACCGGGCTCCGGGTCATCGTGGGCGGGCTGTCCATGCAGCACTACCTGTACGGCCTCGGCGAGATGTCGTCGTCCTGGCCGATGGAGGCGATCAAGGCCCAGGCGACCGCCAGCAGGACCTTCGCCCAGAAGCGCCGCGACGCACGCACCACCGCCGACTTCGACCTGTACGGCTCGGTCATCCACCAGGCCTACACGGGCACCAAGTTCGAGGACACCCGCTGGCGCAGCGCGGTCGACTCGACCGCGAACCGGGTCATCACCCACAACGGCGCGTTGATCGAGGCGCTGTACTCCGCGTCGTCGGGTGGTCACACCGAGAACAGCGAGATCGTCTGGGTGTCGCCGCTGCCCTACCTGCGGGGCAAGGACGACCCGTTCGACGCGGTCGCGTCGAACCCCCACAACTCGTGGAGCCGCACCTACACCGGCCGTCAGCTCGGCACCTGGTTCGGCCTCGGCACGGTGACGTCGGTCCAGATCCTGGGCAACACCGGCACATCCGGCCGCGTCGACAAGGCCACCATCCGCCTGACCGGCACCGGCGGCACCAGGGACGTGAGCGGACCCAGCTTCCGCTCCACGGTGAACGCCAACTCGCCGGGCGCCGTGCTGATGTCGACCAAGTTCATCGTCAAGTAGGTCCACTCCGCCCGACGCCGCTCGACGGGCGGTTACGGTCCGGACATGGACTACCGACGTCTGCCGATCGAGATCGAGTCACCCGAGGAACGGGGCTACGGCTCGATCCGCTGCAACCTCACCGAGAGCTCCGTCACCGACGCGACGCTCGAGGACTACGGGGTCGACCTGAGCGGGCTGACCATGGCCTACGGCGACCACCGCGGGCTGCCCGAGCTCCGGGCGGCGATCGCGGCGGACGCCGAGGGCTGCGGACCCGACGACGTGCTGTGCGCTCCCGGCGCGGCCGCGGCGCTGTTCTTCGTCGCCACCTCGGTGCTGCGAGCCGGTGACCACGCGCTGATCGAGCACACGAACTACTCGACGAACCTCGAAACCCCGCGGCTGATCGGCGCCGAGGTCGAGCCCATCGACCTGCACATCGCCGACGGCTTCCGACTCGACGTCGACCGGGTCGCGTCGATGGTGCGACCCGCCACCCGACTCATCTCGGTGACCGCGCCGCACAACCCGACCGGTGTCGACCTGCACCTCGAGGACCTGCACGCGCTGGTCGAGCTCGCCGAGTCGAACGGCTGCTGGCTGCTCGTCGACGAGACCTATCGCGAGATGGCTCGACCGGCTCCGCTCCCGGTCGCCGCGTCGTTGTCGCCACGGGCGATCAGTGTGAGCTCGATGTCGAAGACCTACGGGCTGCCAGGGCTCCGACTCGGCTGGGTGCTCAACCGTGACCCCGAGCTCGCCGAGACGCTGCTGGCGGCCAAGGAGCAGATCGTCATCTGCGGGTCGACGCTCGACGAGGCTGCATCGGCCCAGGTCCTGGCACGACGCGACGAGCACCTGCCGCGCCTGCGGGCCGAGATCGAGCGGCGCGCCACGATCGTCACCGACTGGCTCGCGGGGCAGGGCGGCTGGCTCGAGTGGGTCGAGCCGACCGGGGGTGTCGTGTGCTTCCCCCGGGTGCGTGAGGAGGTCATCGCCGACATGGACCGCTTCTACGAGGTCCTCAACGGCGAGTTCGGCACGTTCGTGGGCGAGGGTCACTGGTTCGACACCACCCGGCACCACTTCCGACTCGGCTACGGCTGGCCGCCGGTCGACGAGCTCGAGGAGGGACTTCGGGCGCTCACCGCGACCGCCGATCTCCTACGGTGAGCCCATGCCACGACTGCGCGAGGTTCCCCGGTCCGAGGTCCATCCCTTCGGCGAGGTCATGTACGGCCTGCTCTTCGGTGACCGTGATCCCGTCGAGGAACCCGGCACCGCATCGGGCACACCCGGCAACTGGTGGACGGTCACGGCGCTCGTACCCGACGCGTTCGACCACATCTGCGGCGGGTTGCAGTTCTACCGTTCACCGAAGCGGATCCTCTCGCCGCAGCTGCGAGAGCTCGGCCAGATCCGAGCGGGTTGGGGCCACGAGTCGCAGTTCGTGTTCTCGCAGCACTGCAAGGCGATGCGCGACAACGGGTTCAGCGACGAGCAGGTCGCGGCGATCCCGCACTGGCAGATCGCGGACTGCTGGTCGCCCGCCGAGCGCGCCGTGCTCGCGTACGTCGACTGCCTCGTGCTCGACAACGGCCGGGTGCCCGACGCGGTGATGGCCGAGCTCAAGGGGCACATCTCCGACGAGGAGATCCTCGAGCTGACCTACATCACCTGCACCTATGCGATGCACGCGACGATCTCGCGGGCGCTGCACCTCGAGTTCGACGAGCGCGCCGAACCGATCGTCGAGATGCCCGACGTCGCCGGTCGCTACGCGGGACTCGAGATCTTCGAGGAGGGCGGCAACTACTCCACGATCAACTCTCCCGGGAGCTGATCGCCGCATCCCTCCGGGGGTGTTGACAGGGCTGGTAGACCACTCCTCACAGCTCGTCACAAGGGGTAGTGATCCGTGCACCATCAGCGTTCGCGTCGAGCGATGGTCCTCGCCGTCGCCGTCACCTGTCTGCTCGCCCTCGCCGCGGCGTGCACCCCGCCGACGACACCAGGGACGACGACCACCACGACGACCGAGGCGCCAACGGAGTCCGCGTTCTGTCGGATCATGCGGCTGCGCGCCGAGCCGGGGGCCGACGGCCAGGCCGCGCCGGTCCAACCGTTCGCCTACGCCCTCGACGACGGCTCCATCGTCACCGCTCGAGAGGTCGTGCAGGTCGGCAAGGAGTGCACCGATCCGGGTGCGTCGCTCACGTTCCACCAGGGCAAGGTCGTCGGTCCCGACATCTGGTTCCCGCCCCACAACCACCTCGACGGCCCCCAGATCCCGACCACGGCGTACTCGCCGACGCTCGACGCGGGGCAACGCCAGGCACCGAACATCGAGATCGCCTCGCTCAACATCCAGCTGAGCTCACAGGGCATCCGGATCTACGGAACCCTCCGGGTGACCCTCGACGGCGCCGTGTCGACCATCTCGTTCGACGGTCGCCTCCAGGACCTCCACAACTTCTCGCTCGCCGTCGACGCGCCGTCGCTCATGTTGCCCGGGCTGTCGGACCGGCCGCTCAGCTTCTCGGGCCGCTTCGAGCGACGCGCCGGGGTGAACTCGATCGAGTTCTCCGGCAGGGCGGACCAGCTCCGACTCGGTGAGACCACCGTCGAGCAGGCGTCGCTCGAGCTACGCGCGTCGACGACGACCGGCCTGCAGGTCGAGGTCGACGCGATCGTCCGCACGCACCTGACCACCGCGGCGGCCCACTTCAGCGCCGACTACGACGCGCAGGGCGTGCTGCGCGACATGCAGGGCTCGTTCGCGTTGCAGACCTCGGGTCAGGCGCCGGACGGTTCGACGTACTCCCTCGACGGCGAGGTGAAGCTCTCGGGCGACGGCACCCACCTGGTCGGCACGTTCTCCGGCTCCGCCGTGTTCGGCAGCACCACCATCTCGCAGGCAGCCGGCACCGTCGAGATCGGCCCAGACGGAGGGGTCTGGCTCTGGGGCGTGTTCGAGGGCGAGTCCGGCGGAGCTTCGGTCCGACTCGAAGGATCGATCCAGTACTTCCACGGCGAGGCCCACCCACAGCTCTCGGCGCTCGCCGCGGGGGCCTTCACCGGCTTCACCGCCACCGGCGACATCGTCGAGGTGCGCGGCCAGGTCCGCGTCGACTCGGTCGGCGGCGTGACCACCACGACCGTCGAGGGCACGCTGCGCGTCGGCACGCTGTACGGCAC
>JAFAFN010000201.1 GCA_023423475.1 Actinomycetes bacterium
GGCGGCAAGGGCACCGCGGCCGCCAAGATGGACGCGCTGCAGTCCGCCGGCGTCAAGGTCGGGGCCAACCCGACCGAAGCCGGCGAGCTGATGGTCGAGACCGTCCGGGCGCTCTGAGCCCGACCTCGTAGGGGGACGTCCCGCATCCACGGCGCTGAGCGCCGCCGGGTGCGGGACGTTCCGCGTCCGGGCACGTGTCGGTCCGGCACACTGTCGGGGTGGCATGGCGACTCGACGACACCGCGGCGACCGAGCGCTGGTTGCGTCGTCGAGGGCTGCCCCACCTCATCCCGGGCTACTCGACCGCCGAGGACGCGCTCACACGGGCCACCCCGTTCCTCGCGCTGGTGTTCCTCGCCGAGGTGTTCGGCTCCTTCACCGAGGAGCGGAGGGGCTGGCGTCAGTTCCTGGTCTTCCTCGGCGCGGCGGGCATCCTGCTCGGCGCCGCAGTGGCGCTGAACCTGGTGCGACGCCGCCCACCGTTCTCGCTGCCGGACCGGGTCCGGTTGCCCGAGCTCGGCCTCTTCGTCCTCGTGCCGGCCCTCCTGCCGTTGCTGTTCGACGACGGCAACTGGGGTCGAGCCGGACTGGTCCTGGTGCAGGGGATCGTCGTGCTCGGGCTCACGGTCGTCGTGGTCGACTATGCGCTGTTGCCGATGGCCGTCTGGGTCGTCGGTGAATCGGTGCGGACGCTGCGCCTCGTGGCACAGCTGGCGGCCCGATCGTTGCCGACGCTCCTGGTGCTCGTGACGTTCATCTTCCTCAACGCCGAGATGTGGCAGGTGGCCTACGACTTCACGGGGTGGAGGTTCGCGCTGACCTTGTTGCTGTTCGTGCTCGTCGGCTCGGCCTTCGTGTTGTCGAACACCACGGGGCGCTCGAGCGGGATCGCGAGGTTCGAGGACTGGGCCGAGGTCGACCACGAGTGCGGCGAGGCCGGCTGCGATCTCGATGGCGTCGACCGGCCGGACGGCCCGCCGGATGTCGAGCTCGCGGTGCGCGCCAGGGTCAACATCGTGCTGGTGCTCTTCTCCAGCCAGGGGCTCCAGGTCCTCGCCGTGGCGGTGGCGGTGAGCGTGTTCTACGTGGTGTTCGGCCTGCTGACGGTGCCGCCGACGACGATGCTCGCCTGGGTGGGTCATGAGCCGAACCTGCTGATCGACCAGCTGCCGGACTGGCTCGACGGGGTGCCGCTGATCACGCCGATCGCCGAGGCGGTCAGCCTCGAACTGCTGCGGGTGGCCGGGTTCATCGGCGCGTTCGCCGGACTGCAGGTGGCGATCGTGTCGACCACCGACGAGAACTACCGCACCGAGTTCCTGGGTCGCATCTCCTCGGAGGTCCGCGAGGCCGTCGCAGTGAGCCTCCGCCTCCGCACCCTGCCCCGATCCGAGACATAGGGGTCCTCATCGACAAGGGATGTCGATGAGGACCCCACTCCCAGCCGGTCAGGTCCACGTCCGCTCGATCTCGTCGAGCTTTGCCTTCACGAATGCGGCGAACTCCCGAGGGCGTTGGTGGGCCTGTCGCCACGTCACCCTCAGGGGCCACCAGCCGGCGACGACCAGCAGGTTCTGGCGCCACCGGTCGTCCTCGAACGCGCCCCGACCACCGTGCACCCCGAAGCCATCCCCCTCGAGGAAGACCCGATGATCGGGATACGCGAAGTCGAGTCGAAACCGTCGATCCTCGATCTCAACCTTGAGTTGGCGAACCGGCTCCGGGACGCCATGGTCCCGCAGCACTCGGAGGATCACGACCTCGAGGTCGCTCTCGGCGGCGGCCATCGACGCCTCGTAGGCGGCGAGCACGTCGCCGATCGGGCCGGCACCGTGACGGCCTCGTCGCGAGATCCGGCGGTAGAGGTCGGTCAGGTCCTCGATCGTGGTGAGATGTCGGTGCACCGCCCGGTGGACCAGCTTCTCCAGGTCGAGTTCCGAGACCTGGAGTCCCACGTCGACCAATGTCCGAGCGGGAGTCGTCACCGGGATGTTGCGGACCACAGTCAGATCCGAGGCCTGGAGATCATTGCTGCGGTGGACGACCACGTCGTCGAACTCGTGGCCGCTCATCGGGCCGACCGTGGTGTGCGGCCGCCCTCGGTTCCGATCGGTCAGTCCGGCGAGGAACAGCCCGCTTCGATGCGACGCGTGACCCGAGGTCCGCCACGCCGCACTCAGGATCCGCTGATCCGGCGTCTCGACCGAGCTCACGAATCGGTAGACGTTCTGGCCGAGCCGCTCCGTCCGGCCCTGACGGACCCGATACGCAATCTGGCGCACGCTCAAACCTGATCGGATGGCATCCTCGGACCGGAAGAGCCCGTGGTGGAGCGAGGCCTACTCGGCGAGCTGGCGATCGGGGTCCATAACGCCACCCAAGTTGACCTGCACCGGCCGTGTCACCGGGGAGCGGTCTCCGGCCCGACGTGGGAGAGGGGTCCTCATCGACAAGGGATGTCGATGAGGACCCCTATGTCGCGGGGAAGCCCAGATTTGGGGGGTGGCCGCGGCTGGTAGCTTCCACGCCGATGCGACTCGCAGTGCTCGCCTCCGGCAGCGGAACCCTCCTCGATGCAATGGCCGACGCCGGACTGCCGATCGCCCTGGTCGTGGTCGACCGGCCCTGCGCGGTCGAGGCGGTCGCCGAGCGTCACGGCCTGCGTCACGAGCGCGTCGAACGCACCGACTTCGGAGCCGGGTTCGACCGGGTCCGCTACACCGACCGAGTGCTCGACGTCCTGAGCATCGAACGGATCGAGCTGGTCGCGATGGCCGGTTGGGGCACGATCCTCGCGCCGTCGGCCTTCGAGGCCCTCCCGGGCCGGATCCTCAACACCCACCCGTCGCTGCTGCCGTCCTTCCCCGGCTGGAACGCCGTGCGTGAAGCGCTCTCGTACGGGGTGAAGGTCTCCGGGTGCACGGTGCACGTCGCGACCGAACAGGTGGACGTCGGCCCGATCCTCGCCCAGGAGGCCGTCGAGGTCCTCGCCGACGACGACGAAGCCAGCCTGCACGAACGCATCAAGACCGTGGAGCGTCGGCTCTACGTCGACACCATCAGGTCGATCCTCGACACCGGGTCGATCACCGAACGGGAGCGAGTGACATGAGCGAACGAGCGCCACGCCGAGCGTTGCTGTCCGCCTACGACAAGACGGGGATGGTCGAGCTCGGCCGCGCCCTCGTCGACCTGGGCTGGGAGCTGGTCTCCTCCGGGGGCACCGCCCGGGTGCTGGCGGACGCCGGGCTCCCCGTCATGGCAACCGAAGAGGTCACCGGCTTCCCGGAGATGCTCGGTCACCGCGTGGTCACGCTGCACCCGGCGATCCACGGCGGCATCCTGGCGGACCGCACCGACCCGAGCCACGTCGAGGACATGGCCACCTACGGCGTCACCGCGATCGACCTGGTCGCGGTGAACCTCTACCCGTTCAGCTCCGACCCGTCGATCGAGCTGATCGACATCGGCGGTCCCGCCATGGTGCGCGGCGCCGCCAAGAACCACTCGCAGGTCACGGTGCTCGTCGACCCGGCGGACTACGACGTCGTGCTCGCCGAGCTGCGAGCGGATGGCGAGGTCAGCGCGCCGACCCGTCGCCGGTTGGCCCGCGATGCCTTCGCCCACACCGCTGCCTACGACTCGGCGATCGTGTCCTGGTTCGACTCCGGTGACGCGGGTGAGGTCGCCGAGTCGTCCGAACTGCCGCGCACGCTGCACCTGTCGGCCACCCGTCGCCAGGAGCTGCGCTACGGCGAGAACCCCCACCAGCACGGTGCCAGGTACTCCTTCGCCGGTGGGAGCTGCTGGGACGACGCCGTGCAGCACGGTGGCAAGGAGATGTCGTACCTGAACGTGTACGACGCGGACGCCGCCTGGCGACTCGTGCACTCGCTCGGCGAGCTGCCCACCGCTGTCGTCATCAAGCACGCGAACCCCTGCGG
>JAFAFN010000554.1 GCA_023423475.1 Actinomycetes bacterium
GTCGAAGTTCGGGATGACCTTCGAGCCGAACAGCTCGATCATCTCGAGCACCTCTTCGTGCTCGAAGCCCTCGTTCGGGATGCCGAACACCAGCTGGTCGCAACCGACCTCCTGGTACTTCGAGATCTGCTCGTTGACCTCGTCTGGGTTGCCGCAGAGCAGGTAGCCGGCCGCGATCAGCTGGTCGAGCATCGCCTCGTCCGGGATCTGGAACGGACGGCCCGGCCACTTCACCGCACCCTTCTGGGGCGGCATGGTGTCGTGGTACATGTTGACCATCGTGTTCAGGTAGCCACGGCCCAGCGACATCGCGATCTCACGTGCCCTGGTGCGGTCCGCCAGGCAGATCACGGCGTTGGTCATCATGACGTTGTCGTTCATGAACTGGCCGAGGGGCTGCACGCAGTTCGAGATGCCCTCCTTGTAGGCCTCGATCCGGCCCTTCAGGTTGTAGATGGGCTCGAAGTTGAAGGCGATGGCGCCGATGCCGAGCTCGCCGGCCTTGGTGAAGGTGCCGGGGTTGCCGCAGCCGACCCACAGCGGCGGGTGACCGGCGCCGTAGGGCTTGGGCAGGATGTTGTGGGGCAGCTCGACCTTGAAGAACTCGCCGTCGAAGGTGTAGTCCCGCTGCTCCCACATGCGCAGGATCTCGGGCGCCGCCTCGTCCCACATCGCCTTGGTCTCGGAGGTCAGCAGATCGAAGGTCGCCATCTCGTGGGACCCGGCGCCGCGGCCCGTGCCCCACTCGTAGCGACCCTCGGTCACGTGGTCGAGCATCGCGACGCGCTCGGCGTTGCGCACCGGGTGGTTCACCGGGCGGGGCAGGTTCATGATCGCCGAGCCCATGTGGATGCGGCTGGTCTTGGCGGCGATGTAGCCGAACACGACCTCGGGGGCCGACATGTGGGAGTACTCGGTCAGCGCGTGGTGCTCGCCGAACCAGACGTACTTCCAGTTGAAGTCGTCCGCGTGGATGGCGTAGCCCATCTCCCGCTTGATCATCTCGTGCTCGGACGGAGCGTCGTGTGCCGCAGGGCCGGGCAGGTACCCGTTGAAGAAGAGTCCGAACTCCATGCCATCCACCTTCAGGATCGAGAAACTAGAACGTGTTCTAATGTAGGTCATTAGCCCAGGGCGAGCAAGGACCTACGCCGTCCACGGTCGGCGACTCGGGTGGAGTCGGGTCAGGCCGGGTCGTCGGGGCGGTGCACCCGGCCGATCGGCACCACCATCGGCGAGCCGGCCACCGGGTCGGTGATGATGCGCGACTCGAGACCGAACACCTCGCTCACCGTGGTCTCGGTGATGATGTCACCGGGAGCACCTTCGGCGACGATCGCACCGTCCTTCATCGCGACCAGGTGGTGCGCATAGCGACAGGCCAGGTTCAGGTCGTGCAGCACGCACACGATGGTGCGCCCACGCTCGAGGTTGAGCTCCGCGAGCAGGTCCAGCACCTCGACCTGGTGGGCGAGGTCGAGGAACGTCGTCGGCTCGTCGAGCAGGAGGATGTCGGTGCCCTGCGCCAGGGCCATCGCGATCCACACACGCTGTCGCTGGCCGCCGGAGAGCTCGTCGACGGAGCGGTCCGCCAGCTCGGCGGTCCGGGTGACCTCGAGCGCGCGGTCGACGGCCTCCTGGTCCTCGTTGGACCACTGGCGGAACCAGCGCTGGTGCGGATGACGGCCACGAGCGACCAGGTCGGACACCACGATGCCGTCGGGCGAGATGGGTTGCTGGGGAAGGATCCCGAGCTTCTGGGCGACGTCACGTGTGGGCGTCGAACGGATCGACTCGCCGTCGAGCAGCACGGTGCCCGAACGGGGCGTGAGCAGGCGGGCGAGCGCCCGCAGCAGCGTGGACTTGCCGCACGCGTTCGCCCCCACGATGACCGTCACCCGGCCCGTCGGGATGGCGACCGACAGGTCCCCGACGATGATCCGGTCGTCGTAGGCCAGCCGGACGTGGTCGGCGACGAGCCGCGGCGGCTCGGCCGCCGCGACCGCCCCGGCGGCCGGTGTGTCGTCGTCGAGGAGCTCGGTCATGTCAACCACCGCTTCCGATCTTGTTCGCCCGGGCGAGCAGCCAGAGCAGGTAGGGCGCGCCGACGATCGCCGTGACGACACCGACGGGCAACTCGATGGGGGCGAACGCACGACGTGCGAGGGTGTCGGCGAAGATCATGATCGCCGCGCCGATGAGACCCGCGGGGATGAGCCCGAGGGATCGTCCTCCGATGAGTCGGCGGGCGATCTGGGGTGAGACCAGCGCGACGAAGCCCACCGGTCCCGCCGCCGCGGTCGCCACCGCGGCGAGGCCTGCCGCAACGAGCGACAGACCGAGCTTCGAACGACGCAGCCCGACCCCCAGGCCGGAGGCCGCATCGTCGCCGAGCTCGAGCGCCTTGAGCCCGCGGGCGCTGATCAGCGCGACCGGGACCAGCACGAGCAGCGCCAGGGTCAGCGGGCGCACGTACTCCCACCCACGACCGTTGATGCTGCCGGTGAGCCAGACCGTGGCACGCTGCGCGTCGAACAGCTTCGCCCTGGTCAGCAGATAGGCCACCACCGCGTCGAGCATCGCGGTGATCCCGATGCCGACCAGCACGAGGCGGTAGCTCGACAGCCCCTGCTTGATCGCGAACAGGTAGATGGCGGCCACCGCGGCGATCGCTCCACCGAGCGCCCACAGCGTGACCACCGAGCTGGGCGACGCCCAGGTCACGATCGCGAAGACCGCCATGGCGGCGGCGCCCGACGACACACCCAGGATGTCCGGGCTCGCGAGGGGGTTGTGCACCATGCGCTGGAAGATCTGCCCCGAGATGCCGAACGCCGCGCCCACCAGGACCGCGGTCAGCGCTCGGGGCAGTCGCAGACCTCGGATGATGAACTCGCTGTCGCTGCCCCCACCGAGTCCCGTCAGCTCCTTGATGACGTCGCTCATCGGGATCGGGAAGTCGCCGGCGCTCACGCTCCACGCCAGACCGATGGCGACGACGGCCGCGATGACCAGCGACACGCCGACCGAGCGGACGTCGACGCGGGTCGAGATCGGGCCGAGGCGCACCCCGACCGACGCGCCGGCACGCAGGTGCCGTCGCAGCGCGCGCAGGCGGTCGCCGATCGAGGCGCGTTCCGGGGACGCGACGGCCGTCACCGCTCAGAGCTCCACGATCTTGCGGCGCCGCACGAAGGCGATGAACACGGGTGCACCGACGAACGCGGTCACGATGCCGACCTCGAGCTCGCCAGGTCGTGCCACCACTCGCCCGACCACGTCGGCGACGAGCAGCAGGATCGAGCCCATGCACATCGAGAACGGCAACAGCCAACGGTGGTCCGGGCCGGTGACCGCCCTGGCGACATGGGGCACGGTCAGCCCGACGAACGCGATCGGTCCGACCGCCGCGGTCGCGGCGCCACACAGCAGCACCACCGACGCCGCCGACGCGGCACGGACCCAGCCGACGCGCTGACCGAGCGAGCGCGAGACGTCCTCGCCGAGCGCCAGGCCGTTCAGGGAGTTGGCCGACGCGAGCGCCAGCACCGCACCGAGCAGGATGAACGGGAAGACCATGCTCACGACGCTCAGGTCACGCCCGGCGGTCGAACCGACGGCCCAGAAGCGGTACTGGTCGAGCGTCGCGGAGTCGAGCAGCAGGAACGCCGCGGTGAACGAGCCGAGCAGCGCGGCGAGGGCCGCGCCGGCGATGGCGAGCTTCACGGGGGTCGCTCCCCCACGCCCCATCGCGCCCAGCAGGTAGACGAGCACCCCGGCGACCGCGGCGCCGGCGAACGCGAACCAGAGGTTGCCGAACAGCGAGGTCACGTCGAACAGGAAGATGCCCGACACGACACCCAGCGCCGCGCCGGAGTTCACGCCCAGGAGTCCCGGGTCGGCCAGCGGGTTGCGGGTGACGCCCTGCATCACCGCACCGGCCAGACCGAGCGCCGCACCGATCAGCAGGCCGAGGACCGTCCGTGGCACGCGCAGCTCGCGGATGATCAGGTGGTCGTCGATCGACGGGTCGAACGAGAAGAGCGCGTCCAGCGAGACCGATGGCGAGATCGACTTCGTGCCGATCGCGATCGACGCGAGCGCTGCGAGCACGACCAGCCCGATCAGGACCACGAGGCCCCCGGCCCGGGACCACGAACCGCTCAGCCAACCGCGGCGCGGTCGCCGTTCGGGCGCGACCTCGGTCACGGTGTCGCGCTGTTCGAGGGTGCTCACGCCACCATCTTCCTACGGCCGCCGGGTCAGGCCGTGGTCGACGGGTCGCCGTCGATCGCCGCGGCCAGCTTCGGGACGAGCTCGTCGAGCAGGAACGGGAGGCTCAGGACCGTCACGAACGACGTGGCACCGCCGACCGGGCCGTAGGTGTCGACGTAGACGCCGCGCCCCTCCTTGTGCACCGCGAGGTTGGTGAACAGGGTCTGGCGCTCGAGCAGCGGAAGGTTCTCGTCGAGGTCCGGCAGCAGCACGACGAGGACGTCGGTGTCGAGCAGATCGATGCGCTCCTGGCCGATGTCGGCGCTGAACTCCTCGCCCGCGATCTCGGCGATCTCGGGCGACTGCACGAAGCCGAGCGACGACATGAAGCGACCGCGCACGTCCTCGGGGCCGTAGATGGCGATCTTGTCCTCGCTGTAGGGCGAGGCGATGACCCCGCTGGCTCCGTCGAACTCCGGGTGCTCGGCACGCACCTGCTCGAACTGCTCCTCGACCTCGGCCACGAGCTGCTCTGCTCGCTCCGACTCGCCGATCGCCCGCCCGACGATGAGCGTCTGCTCCTGCCACGGCACGCCGTAGTCGACGTAGTCCCCGGGCTGGGCGATCGTCGGGGCGATCTGCGAGAGCTTGTCGTAGTCGCCCTGGGTCATGCCCGAGTACACCCCGAGGATCAGGTCGGGTCGTTGCGCGGCGATCGCTTCGAAGTTGATCGCATCCGCGGTGCTGACGACCTCGGGGACGGCGCCGTCGACCTCGTCGGCGGCCCACGGCCACAGGGCACCCGGATGGTCCCCGAACCACTCGGTCGTGCCGACGGGCACGACCCCGAGCGCCACCAGCGGGTCCTGGTCGCTCAGCCCGACGGTGACGACGCGCTCGGGGCGGGCGTCGACCGTCGTGTCGCCGTAGCGGTGCTCGATCGTGACGGGGAACGCCGCGTCCTCTGTGCCGGTTCCGCCCTCCGACGACGTGCCACCCGCGTCCGAACCCGCTGTCCCACTGCCCTCCGAACCGCCGTCGCCACACGCCGCGGCGAGCAGCGCTGCCGAGCAGAGCACGGCGACGAGGAGCAGGGTCCGAGCTGGACGTCGAGATGGGATGAGCACCGAGTGGTTCTCCGTTCGTCGGGTGGTGAGGTCGATCGGTCGGCCGGGGACCGGCGCGATAAGCGCACCTATCATGCACTGAGCAGCGCACTTGCTCCAGCCTTCCCACGAACGTCACACACAGGGACGCGTCGCACGGGCGGAGTTGCTAGAACCGTCCGGGTCACCGA
>JAFAFN010000365.1 GCA_023423475.1 Actinomycetes bacterium
CGGCGAACAGGATCGGGATGTAGAAGAGGTGCGGCGGAACCACCGACGCCCCGCCGCTCAGGGTGGAGAAGAGCCAGGCGAGCGCCAGGCCGGTGACGATGAGTGCCACGCCGTACTCGCCGGAGACGTGGAGGACGACTGCGAGCGCGCGACCGCTGAGCGCGGTCCCGGTGCGCGTTCGTTCGGATCGTTCGCCCATCCCCCAGAAGTCGGCTCGTTGGCGCAACAACTTGAGGGTTGAGCGGTGGGTGCCGGGATCGTCGGTCCACCGCCCGGCGGCAGGTCAGGCGGTGGCGCCGGGTTCCAGGATGACCGCCTCGCCCGTCGCGGTCAGGGCCTTCCACGACATCGCCGAGACGCCACGGGCGTACTCGACGTTGATCACGGCCGTCGCCCCCTGCTTCGAGGCCTGCTCGCGGAGCTTGACGTTGACGGCCTCGACGGTCGGCGCCTTCGACAACGCCGTCTTCGCGCCGACCTTCACCTTGATCGGTCCGACCGAGGTGTACGCCCGATCTGGCGGTCCTTCGTAGATCTCGACACTCTCTGCGCCCGCCATGGCAACTCCTCGGTGAAGGCGCTCTGGGATCGAGCGCCGAGATGGACGCTCGGACGCTACCGGTCCGGCAGCGTTCGGCTCCGTCGCCCTCGCCGACTGGTCTGTCAAGAATGTTCACACGTCTCTTCGTCGTGCCGATGGCCTCACCCGCGCCCATCACCGCGACGTCGAGCACGAAGGCGGTCTCGCAGTTCGAGCTCGAGTGCAACGGCGCCGGGGGCGGCCCGATGATCGGCGGCCAGACCAGCTGAGCGACGCACGTGTCGTGACGACCTCGACCGTGACACTCGCGCCGTAGCCTCGTGGTGTGGCCTACGACGAGGATCTGGCGGAGCGCATCCGGGACTTGTTGTTCGCTGAACCCGAGCTGACGGAGAAGCGCATGTTCGGCGGACTCGCCTTCCTGCTCGACGGCCACATGGCGGTGGCGGTCAGCGGCCAGGGCGGCCTCATGGTGCGGGTCGAACGGGACAGGACCGAGCGGCTGATCGCGACCACGAAGGCCGAGCCGATGGTGATGAAGGACCGTCCGGTGAAGGGCTGGGTGCGGGTGTCCGCCGACCACCTGCGCACGCGCCGACAGCTCGACCGCTGGGTGACGATGGGCGTCGAACGCGCCCACGCCGAGGGTGGCGCACACGGCTGACGGGAGTGGGGTCGGCACTGTCGCCCGCTTGCTGCGTGTGGGCCGACCCCTCCGAGCTCGCGACCCCGGCTACCCAGATCCTCTTCCATCTCAAGCTCAAAGTACCGACCTTGGCGAACGGCTCAGCTGAAGGGAAGCTCCGGATGGACGGTCGATTCTTCGATCGGAATCGGCCCGTAGACAGCTTCGAAGATCACTCCTGCTTCGTAGACGCGCCCACGGGTTCGGCCGGTGATCTCGGTCAGGTCACCACGCTCCACGAGCGCGTCGATCGCTGCCTGCGCGGTTGGTCGCGTAACCTCGATCATCGCTTCGACGCGCGCGGCGGTGACGACAGGTGTGGCGAAGAGCCGCTCCGCAAGGCGGATCGCGGAGTTCGGCCGGCCTCGTCGAGCAGCTGGTTGCGGAGCTGGTGCTGCAGCTCGACCAGGCGGACCGTGCGCTCCTCGGAGTCGCGAGCCTGTTGACGGACACCACGAAGGAAGAAGGCGACCCATGGCATGAGGTCGCCGCGTTGGCTGGTGATCAACAGGTGGTCGTAGTACTCGCTGCGGTGCTGCTCGAAGAACGCGGAGAGGTACAGCAGCGGCCGGGGCAGCGCGTCGCGCAGCACGAGCATCAGCGGGATCATCAGTCGTCCGATGCGACCGTTGCCGTCGAGGAACGGATGGATCACCTCGAACTGGTAGTGCGCGATCGCCAGCTGCACGAGCAGTGGGAGGTCGGTCTCGTGGAGGAACTTCTCCAAGTCGCTGAGCGCGTCGCGCATGTCGTCGGGTGGCGGAGGCACAAAGACGGCATCGTCGAGCGTGGCACCCCCGAGCCACACCGGGCTCCTGCGTAGCTCGCCCAGTCGCCGGTGCTGGCCGCGTGCTCCTTGGAGGAGCAACTCATGCACACGGCCTGCCCCGTCCGGTTCTGGAACAGGTCCTGCCAAGCGGTTCCTTCTTCCTCGGCTTCCCCAAGGATCGCCGGGTCGACGGCGGTTGCCGCTTGATCCTCGACGGTCGCGGTCGACAGCCCGGGATCGTCGGCAGGTGTCTCGTCCGCTTCCGAGGCGGCGATGTCCTCCGCTCGCCAGCGTGCGACGAACTCGTCGAAATCTGATCGAAGCTCCGGTAGGTCCATCGTGACCTTGCCCGACTCGAGATGATGCGACCGACCTTCGTCCCAGCGGCGTCGGTGACGTAGAGCATGTCGTGGGAGTAGACGCGCCTCCGCTCGGCTGGGAACGCCGGCGCCGGAACCGCATCTGCCGACGGCACGGGTGCTACGTGGTCCGTCCAGGCGGAGCCGTCCCACCAGCGCAGCTGGCTCCCGCCCGTGTCCGGGTACCATCCGGCCGGCGCCGGCTCGTGTTCTGCCATCGTCGATGCCCTCCCCATCGTGACGGCCGCTCTCCCTGCGGGCACACTGCGCCGTCGCAGCGGCGCTCGATGAGGCAGTCGGCTGAACGCTCGCGTTGCGCTCGACGGGTGCAGCGGCTTCAGCCCACCCGGCTCGGGTGCCAACACGTGCGCGTCGTCGCTCAGCTCGATGCCGCAGAGCGCGCACGCCTTGGCGTGGCGGTCCCGGTGATCGAGCAGCCAGTCGAGCACGAACAACGACAGCGTGACCGTGCGGTGCCGGTGGGTCTTGGTGTCCTTCTCGTAGACGACGTTGGTCTCGCCGATCGCCGCCTTGATCCGCGACATTCCCGAGTCGACGTCGAGGTGTCGCCACCGCAGCGCGCACAGCTCACCTCGACGCGCGCCGGTGACGGCTGCGAGCACGATCAGCGTCGCGGGCGTCGGGTTCACCTTCACGGCCCCGTCGATCATCGATCTCGCCACGTCGATCGGCACCGGCTACGGGTTCGAGGTGTGCTGCCGAGGAGGACGCGCATCGCGCCCGACGTTGACCGCGACCCATCCCCATCGCTTCGCCTGGTCGAGCACGCGGCACAACAGCACGTGACAGCCCCGCACCGTCGAGCGTGAGTAGCCGGCTGCGACCAGCGCGCCGTAAAAGCGGTCGAGGTGCTCTGCGGTCAGAGTGGGATAGCCGACGTGAGCCGAGCGCCGGCAGGACGTGGCACTCGGCCGAGGTCCGGTAGTTGCGCAACGTCGTCGGCTCGAGCCCTTCGAGCTCGGCCTGGCGCAGCCCTGCCTCGACCGCGTGCGCGACGGTGCGCTGGCCGACCGACACCTGACCACGGGCCGACTTGGTGATCAGCTCGGCCAACGCGACGTCGGCCTGGCGGGAGGTGCCGTGGAAGGTCACCGACTTCTGTTGACGCTGCGCGTCAACGGGTCCTCGCCTGCGTCGACGCGCAGCTCCCAGGTCCCCGGCCGTCGTCCCTTGCGCTTGCTGCCCTGCATCTCGTGTCTCTGCTCTCCCAGGAGCGGAGTCGTCGGTGACCGTCCCCCGAGTGCAGAGCCGTGAGACACGGTGACGGTCGGGGCTGAACACCAACCTGACCACGTGCGGAGAACCCTGCAATTCCGGGGGTTTCGGCGGGTCTGAACAGAGCCCGACAGGAGAATCGAACTCCTGACCTGCTGTTTACAAGGCGTCCTTGGACCGTCCACACTGTGAGGCTGCGGCGACTGTAGCCTCAAAGGTCTCGCGTCCACGCCGTGCCCCTCGATCCAGCCAATTCGCCACCGCGGATTAGCAAGGGATTAGCAGGCCCGAGCCCGTCACGGGGAGGTGCAACCAGTGTTGAGCCTCCGGCCGGAGCTACAAGGAGACCCACCCTCTTGTTGCAGCTCGCCAGGTGAGCCCGGCGGCGGCGCCCTCCAGCGCGGGATCGATGAGAGCTGAGGCGAGCTCCTGGGCGGCGTCGACGTCAACGACGTCAGCGCAGTGAGGGACACGCCGAGCCAGCTTCCTATACGCCGGTCCCCACTCGGCGGGAACGACGAAGTGCTCGATGGGATCCATCCCGCGTCGGCTGATCTCGGTCCTGATGGCCGTCGTGAGGGCTGTCCCGTCGATGTCCTGGGTGACGGCCAGGACAACGATGTCCACCAGGTCCTTCTCCCGGCTCGACGGTCGGTCGTCGTAGCGCTGCACCGTGGCGCAGACCTTGTCGGCGATCTGATCAACGACCGGGTACAGGCGGTATACGAACCCCACCAGTCGAGGCAGGTCGAGCGCGCTGGCCGGAGCCGTGATCGTGGGTTCGGCAGTCAGCCCCGCTCCGGTGGAGAGGTCGACACCGATGCTGCCCTTCTTCTGTGCGCCGATGTAGGTGTCGAACTCGACGCGATAGTCGTCGGTGTAGGGCTGCGCCTCGCCCGCAAGGATCGCTCGGTGCCCGGTGTAGACGAACCGGAAGTGATCGCCGAGATCGCGTTCCGCCAGACGTCTCAGGTCCTCGACTGCCTCGTCGAACCCGTAGCCACCTCGGTAGAGATCGATGTCGCGCGTGGCCCTGGTCGAGGCCACTCGGGCGAGCATGCCGGTGCCGCCCTTGAGGACCCATTCGGAATCCGGGCCGTCGGAGAACACGCGGCTGAGGAACCGGTTGAAGTACTCCAGCCGGATGCGCTCATTCGTCGTGAGGGTCGGGTCGCCCGTGCTCGCCCGCTTCGCCGCTGCCTTGATGGCGTCCTCGACTCCCTTGGCGGTCGGGTACGGCTCGGGCTCATCCACGGGTGCCTTCCACCTCGATGTGGCGGGCAGCCTCGATGGCCGTCCTCGCTTGCGGAAGGTCGACTTCGGCAGCGGCGACCGCCTTCGTGAGTGTGGCCGCCCACTCCTCGCCGAAGGATGCCAGGAGGTCCTGGGTCGGCAGGTCGAGGGAGACCTGTTCCGCCACCTTGGCGAGTGCCGCTTCGAGCCCGGGTAGCCGCGGTATCTCGATGGATGCGGCGAATGCCTCCAGGGCGGGAGCCAGCGACTCCTGCACCGACCGAGCGACGGACTCGCTGAACTCCCGGAGCGCCTCCTGGGTCGCCGGGCCGATGACTGCGTCGGAGAGGTCGACGTGTGAGAAGCGCGACAGGTTGTCGGCGGCTACGAGGGCGCTCAGCGTGTCCGATGTCGAGATCTCCTTGACGAGGGAGGCGGTGTCGAGACCAGCGAGCGCTGTGAGGTGACGGAGGAGGGCGTCGCCGTCGTCCTTGCGCAGGTGGTTGCGCGCAGCGAGCGGTGAGAGCAGTTCTGTCAGTCGTTCGGTGTCGAGCCGCCGGCTCTGTGCTGCGTCGCGCAGCACGTCGGCAACCAGGGTCAGGTCGGTCCGATCCTCGACCAGGTCGGCGATGGTCCGTTCGATCGTGGTCACCGGCAGACCGTGGGCGATCGTGACGTCGGTGGGTTCGAGCTGGCGCCGGCGGTAGCTGACCCCGCGCCTCTGAGTCTGGCGACGAACAGGCGCGCTGAACTCGTGCCGATCAGCAGGTAGGTCCCCGACACCGTGCAGCGAGGCCGCCGACGCACCCATCACGACCACGCCGCCCGCGAGGTCCCGAAGGCGTTGTTCGGCGGTGTGCGACGGGTCAGCGGCCAGCCACGCAGCCCGCAGGCTCTCGAACGCCTCGGAGGGGGCACCAGCGTCGCGATACACCCCTTGCGCCAGCCGCTCGAGGTGACCGGACCGGCAGAGTCGGGAGAGGTCGAGCCGCGGAACCCCGTGCGCGGCCGCCTGCGCCGTCGTCACCATCCCCCACTGGGATGCCGACAGCTCCTCAAGTAGGCGCATCGCATCACGCGACTTCATGCTTGGAGTGTAGCCATCAAAAAGCTACATTCCAAGACTATGAGCGGGTCGAGCGCTTGGGACACTGAGGGGCAGGTCCCTGAGCTAGCTGGGTCCCGTCATCTTCTGGCCGGGGAACGGGATGATCGTCGCCATGTTCTCTTGAGCCCCGGGGCCCGACGAGCGGTCGGCGAGCAGCGCAGCAAGCGCGCAGTCCGGGAAGCGGTGGGTCGAGCGGAGTGGGCCGACGGGCGTGGACGCCATTCGCAACGACAGCGCGGTGAGGTCACCCTCGAAGAAGTGCTCACCGAGGAACGCGAACTCCGTCATCACGCCCACCACGCTGCGGTCGTTGGTCGGGGCGATGAGCACGTTGGCCATCTCGGCACGCTCGGCATCGATCGTCGCATGGTCGACGCCGTGGAGCACAAGGATCCGGGCGATCTCGTCGGGCACACGTTCGAGCAGCTTCCCAGCGGGTGCTAGCGGCATGAACACCGGAAGGAACGTCCGAGCGTTCACGGCCAGCGCGACCTGGGGCTTCCAGAAGAGCGCCGTCGCGAACCAGTCGCCGAGCACTCCGGTCGAGACGTCGCCGTCCTCGGCGACCGGTCCCTTGACCCGATCCCGGAGCTTCTTCGTTCCTCGCACCACGAGCATCCGCTCAGTCTCGCGGGTGATCGGAGGTCCGGTAGAGGAGCCAAGACGGCCACGGGTGCTGCCGTACAGTCAACAGGACGAGATCGCGGGTGAGGAACCAGGGGAATGACGAAAGAGGCGCAACGCGCTGAGCTGCACAAGACGATCTGGCGAATCGCGAACGACCTCCGGGGCAGCGTCGACTGCTGGGACTTCAAGCAGTACGTGCTCGGGATGCTGTTCTACCGATTCATCTCGGAGAACCTCGCCGCCTACCTCAACGAACACGAGCGCAAGGCCGGCAACGCGACCTTCGACTACGCCGACCTCAGCGACAGTGAGGCCGAGTTCGGCCGGGCCGAGACCGTTCGGGAGAAGGGCTTCTACATTCTGCCGAGCGAGCTGTTCGTCAACGTTCGTCGCCGGGCGCACGATGACGAGAACCTGAACGAGACCCTCGAGGCGGTCTTCCGCCACATCGAAGGCTCCACCTCGGCCAGTCGCACGGACCCGAGCCTTGGCACCACCCAGTTGCGCATCGACTGCTCGTACGCTCGGAACGTCGTGTCGACCACGTTCGACTCCATCGCGGCGAGCCACTCGGTCAGGTACTCGCCGAGCGTGGTGACACCCGGATCGACCCACGTGCCGGTGCGCATCCGCTCGAGCGCCTCGACGAGCGCGTCATCGGCCTCCTTCTTCGTCCGATGGCCGCCGACCCACTTCTGCTGCTTCTTCCCCGACGCATCCCGTCCCAGGTACAGGACGTAGGTCCACGTCGAGCCCCGCTTCATCACCGATCCGCGCACGGCGTCTCCGTTCGTCACGCCCGTGCGACCTAAGCGCGCATCGAGCTCGGAGCCACACGGCGGTGACAGTCGGCGGATTAGCAAGGGATTAGCAAGCGCCGGATCCTGAGAGTTCCGAGGGCCGGAAACCCCTGGAATCTAGAGCCCGAGAGGAGAATCGAACTCCTGACCTGCTGTTTACAAGTCGTGGGTCGGGTGTCCACCCAGGTCCGTCGCGGCCCGCCCTGTCCGGGAATCTGCGCCGACGTCTCACGTGATTCAACCCCCGATCTCCATGCTCGTCCAGAGATTCGTGAGACAAACCGTGAGACGCGGCGCGCCAGCTGTGCCTACTCGTTCGGCGGCAGGACTCGGAGACGCCGAGCGAGCGTCTCTCCAGGCAAACCACGGCGTCGACCGACCAGGTCGGCCTCGACGACCGGAATCTCGGCGCCACTGTGTCTGGCCGACCAAGAACACTTCTTCGTGTCGCAGGCCCCCGGCTCACCGACGACTGGGCTGGCTAAGCCGTACCATCTCGCTCGATCAAGAGTCGGAGAGGACTTGAGATGGAATACAGGACGATCTACGGGAGGTGGTGGCTTCCCGAATCCCCTGGCCACAAGGTGCCTGGCACGTTGACGCTCGATGCCGCTGGCCTCCGACTGAGCGTGCACGAGCAACTCCGAACCTTTGACAGCGGCGTGGTCGTCTGGGGTGGGGGTGAGTGGACAGTTGAACCTGTCGTTCACGGGCTGGGCTCTGGGGGACAAGAGCTGACGGTGTTCGAAGCGGGCGCCGTGACTGGCCCCTTCGAGCAGAACGAGCAGGACTACTCGGTCCGGTGGGCTGCGTTAGGACGCTGGCTCGACGAGGACGACTTCACTGCCGTCGAGTTCTCCTTCGACCACCTTACGAAGTGGACTGAGCCGCCCCGGATGACGCTTGAGGACGACGTCGGCGTCATCAAGGTCGACCCCAGCTCGTACCGCGTTGGAGACGCAACGATCGGTGCGGACGTACTCGAACTGCGGATCGGCTCGAGCGGAACGGCATCTGAGAGCGCTATCCACCTTGATCGAGCAGCAGCATTCACGCTGCGAATGGGGGCGCCAGCGACCTTCGGTGAGATCCTGAAGAGCCGCATCGGGCCCCTCCACGACCTTCTCACGCTCACACTCGGTCGACCCGTGCGCATCACATACGTCAAGGTCGAACGAGCCCAGAGAAGCGGTCGTGAGCGGATGGTCGACCTGATCTACGACGCCCAACAAGTCCCGCCATCCACAGCTCCGACGCCAGCATCGCTGCGGAGCCATCCGACGATCGCGCTACTCCCCGACCTTCTGGCGGCCGGGACGTTCAGCGAGGTGTTCCGCAACTGGTACATCCTCCGGCGGCGGCAGGGCCAGGCTCTCGTCCAGCTCCTCGTGCCGCACTACGTGACGTTCCTCTTCGCCCAACACCGCTTCACGACTGCCTACCAGGCGGCAGAGGCGTACTCCGGTGAACAGTTCGGGAGCCAGGAACTCGACGACGAGGACCACCACAAGCGAGTGCAGCTCGTCATGGACTCGCTCGACGCAGAACTAGACCGGGAAGAGTTCAAGTGGGCGAAGCGAGTCCTGAAGTCGAAGCTCTCGGGAACCAACTACAAGACCCAGCGTCAGCTCATCCGGGAACTCATCGCTGCCACAGGTCGGATGGGCCGCGACGTCATGTTGGCCGATCCGAAGTTCGACAGGACGGTCGCCAACAACCGCGGCGGTCTGTCGCATTCCGGAGGATCCGGCGAGCTCACCGGGCTACAGCTCCACTGGTACTCGGAGACACTTCGCTGGCTGGTGCGCGCCCGACTCATCGCTGACCTCGGCGTCCCGTTCGCCGAGGTGGAGAAGGCAGCCAGAACCGCCGGCTGGTTCAAGCGGGCCGTCCGGGAAGTCCGCGAGGCCGCGCAGCCCACCGAGAATCCCGAGAGGGTCGAGCCCCCCCTGTATCTGAACGAGGTAGCGCCGGTCTGGTGGGGGTATGTGAGACCGGACGCGCTGGGCGGCCCGGTGGAGCCTCCCAGGTGATCTGAACACGTGCAGCGGAAGCCGCCGATGGTGGGAGGACTTCGCGGTCGGACGTTCCTCGATGTCAGCCTTCCGT
>JAFAFN010000563.1 GCA_023423475.1 Actinomycetes bacterium
TTGGTCGCTCACCTCCGGGGCGAGCGGCGGAGGTCTCAGCGCGACGACGGCGACTGATCCCGCCGACCGGGAGCGACGATCACCGCGGCGAGGGGCGATCCGGCGAGCGCGACGATGCCGTTGACCACGCCGATCCTGATCGGGCTGATGTCGATGTCGAACACGTCGTCTCGGTACGGCCCATGTTCTTCCGGGCACACCGAGGTGCGGGACGCGAACATGTCGACATGTCCAGAGCGACCAACGGCTCCGATCAGGTCGACCGTTATCTCGCGGGCGTTCCGGACCCACAGCGCACGACGCTCGAGGCGCTGAGAGCCCGACTCCACAGGCTGCTGCCCCACGCGGACGAGGCGATCCGCTACGGCATGCCGGCGCTGACCCTGCAGGGGAAGGCGGTAGCCGGGTACGCCGCGTTCAGGGATCACTGTGGTTATTACCCGATGAGCGGCGACGTGATCGCCGCTGCGGGAGACGCGGTCTCGGGCTACGACCTGACGAAGGGCGGCCTCAAGTTCGCGGCCGACCGTCCGCTGCCGATGACGCTCCTCCGGAAGCTCGTGCAGCTGCGCATTGCCGAGCTCGCCGATGTCGTCGACGGAGTGCGCCTGGAGTTCTTCGGCGATGGCCAGCTCAAGGCCACCGGTCGGATGAAGGACGGTCGACTGCAGGGCAACTGGAAGTGGTTCCGCAAGGACGGCACGCTCCTGCGCACCGGCCGGTTCTCCGCCGGGGAACAGGTCGGCACGTGGCGAACCTACGATCGTGACGGCGACGTCAGCCGGACGACGGAGTTCTGACCCGAGGGATGACGGACCCAGGCGGCCCAGGCGAGCTCCGCAGCTCGGTTGCCGCCGGATGCCGCGATGAGTGCTGAACCCGACCCGAGCGGCCGTTCCGGAGCGTCGACTGACATACTCACGTGATGGCGCACGATCTGGTCATCACCGGGGGAACGATCATCGACGGCACGGGAGCGGCTGCTGCCGTGGGTGACATCGGCATCGACGGCGACCGGATCACCGCGATCGGCGAGGTCTCGAGCGTCGGTGCGGGCCGGGTGATCGACGCGGACGGTCGCCTCGTCACCCCCGGGTTCGTCGACCTCCACTCGCACCTCGACGCACAGGTCGGCTGGGACCCGACGATGTCGTCGTCGTGTTGGCACGGCGTCACCTCGGTGGTCATGGGTAACTGCGGCATGACGTTCGCCCCGGTGCAGCCGGGTTCCGCGGAACTGCTCGCGACGGCGATGGAGTCCGTCGAGGACATCCCGGCGTCGTGCATCCTCGACGGGCTGCCGTGGGACTGGGAGAGCTACGGCGAGTACCTCGACGTCGTGGACGGCTTCCCGAAGGGCATCAACGCCGGTGGCTACGTCGGCGATGTCGCCGTGCGCTTCTACGTCGCCGGCGAGGCGTCCTGCGAGCCGGACTTCGTGGCCAGCGACGACCAGCTCTCGGCGATGGCCGACCAGGTCGCCGAAGCGATCACCGCAGGTGCCTTCGGCTACTCGCTCTCTCGCAGCCTCGTGCACCGGGTGCCCGACGGCCGCAACGTCCCGGGCACCTGGGCGGACCCGTCGGAGTACTTCCGCACCGCTGCACCGCTGCGGGACCTCGGACGTGGCGTGCTCGAGTGCGCACCCCGCTACAACATCGAGAACCAGCCGGGGAACCGCGTCGAGGAGGAGCTCGCCTGGATCGCCGAGATCAGCCGGGTGCTCGGACGTCCGTTCAGCTTCAACCTGCAGCAGCTCAAGTCGCTCGACGACCACTACCGCCGGGTCATCGAACTCGCTGCCGAGGCCAACGCGAACGGCTCGCAGCTCCGGCCGCAGATCACCCCGCGCAACGTCGGTGTGCTCTTCAGCTTTGCGGCGAACACGCTCGTCGACGACCTCCCGTCGTTCCAGCCGCTGCGCTCCCTCGACCTCGCCGGCCGTCTCGCCGGCATCCGGGACCCCCAGGTCCGTGCCCGACTCGTCGAGGAGGGTCGCGACAAGCCGACGGGTTCGTTCGAGATCATGTACCTGATGCCAGCGGACGAGGCGACGGCGCGCTACGTCTACACCGAGGCGGACTCGATCGCCGGGATCGCCCGCCGACGTGGGGTGACGCCCGTCGAGGCGTACCTCGACGCCATGGACGAGTCCGACGGCGTCGCCATCGTCAACTGGCCGGTGATGAACGAGCGCGAGGAGGCGATCGAGGAGATGATCGCCTCGCCGGTCACGATCATGGGCCTCGCGGATGCGGGTGCCCACGCGACGCAGATCATGGATGCCTCGCAGCCCACGTACTTCCTCTCGCACTGGGTGCGAGACCGAGGCCTACTGGGGATCGAGGAGGGTGTCCGCCGCCTCACCTCGGACACCGCGTCGTTCATCGGCTACCGGGACCGCGGGGTCCTGCGCGAGGGAGCGTTCGCGGACGTCAACGTCATCGACCTGGACGCGCTCGCGCTCGAGCTGCCCGAGATCGTGCACGACTTCCCCGGCGGCGCACCCCGGTTCGTGCAGCGCGCCCGCGGGTTCGACCACACCATCGTGAACGGTCGCCCCTTCATGGAGTCGGGCGAGCACACCGGTGAGCTCGCCGGACGCCTGCTCCGCAGCACCGACTGAGCCCGGTCCGGGCCGGGGGTCGGCTCAGTCGTTCACCGGCAGTGCCTCGGTGCGCGCCGCCTGGAGCCGCAGTGCCGCGGCCGCAGCGCCGATCAGCAGCAGGGTCGAGATGGTCCTCGAGAGGTCGATCGCGGCCACGGTCTCCACCCGGACAACCTACCGGCGGGGCGGGCGACCTCGTTGCCACTGCAGCGATGTGGGACCGCTCCGGCTCAGATGTCCTCGTCGCCGAACTCGATGCGACGGAAGTCCTCGTCGGACAGGCGGTCCTCCGGTGCCTCGTTCGCCTCGTACTCACGACGCTTGGCGGTCGTCGCGAAGTAGGCGACGACGAGGAGCACCGCAGCGATGGCGAAGATGAGGATTCCGTAGAACATCGCCACATCCGATCACAGAAGTTCGACCCGTCGTGGCATTTCCGACGGTTCATCCCCTCGAAACCTTCCCGGCACACGGGCTCCGTACCGTCCTCGGGCATGGGGGCCCTTCGTCCGAGGACCGGCACGTGATCGAGTCCGTGGACCCGTTCATCGGGACCGGGGTGACCACCCTCGGGCGTCCCGAGGGCCTGGCCGCGACCTGGTGGTGGCCGAAACCGCAGGTGGGGAACACGCACCCGGGTGCGACGAGCCCCTTCGGGATGGTCTCGGCCTGCGCCTACTCGGGGGCGTATCCGACGGGCTACGGCCAGCACCGGATGAGCACCGAAGGCGTGCCGCCGCTGCTGCACGACGAGCTGATGGCCTCCGGCTTCACCCACTTCCAGCAGTCGGGGACCGGCGCGATTCGGAAGTACTACAACTACTTCCGCGTCACCCCGATGATCGAGCCGCTCGATGCGCTCGACACGCTGTGGGCCCTGCAGGACGAGGTCGCCGAGCCGGGCTACTACTCGGCCACCCTGTCCTCGGGCATCCGGGCCGAGCTGACCGTCGGACCGAAGTCGGCGGTGCACCGCTACACCTTCCCGAGCCACGAGGACTCGAGGGTCGTCGTCGACCTGTCCCTCGGCGGCCTCGGGATCGAGCACGGTCGGACCGTGCCGATGCGTGCCCGGCTCGCGGTGGTGGCCCCCGGAGAGGTCCAGGGCGAGATCGTCGTCGAGGGTGTGCCCCTCTCGGTCCACATCGAGTGCGACGCGGCGCGCTGGCGCCAGATGCTCTTCTACGACAAGCGGCTCATGGCGGGCGGGTCGGTGCTCGAGTTCGACTCGATCCGACTCACCACGTTGCGCTCCTTCGGTCTGGTCCTGATCGGTCCGACCGAGGTGGGCGAGGAGATCGAGATCCGGATGGGCTTCTCGCTGCGTGGCGTCGAGCAGGCGAAGGCGAACCTGCACCGGGACTGCGGCGGAGATGTTCGCTGCTTCGACACCCGCCGGGCCGCGACCCAGGACGCGTGGCGGGCCCAGCTCGATCGGATCGCGATCGAGACACCGTCGAGCGAGCAGCGCACGACCTTCGCGACCAGCCTCTACCACTCGCTGATCAAGCCGTGCTACGCCCCCGACGAGAGTCCCTTCTGGACCACGTCGCGTTCGTTCGTCTTCGACATCGCGACCATGTGGGACCTCTACAAGACGCAGCTGCCGCTGCTGACGCTCGTGGCGCCCGACCGTGCCGTCGAGCTCGTCGCGGCGCTGCTGTCGGTGAAGGAGGAGGAGGGCAACTTCCCGATCGGCTACCGCATGGCGCGGGGGACCGATCGCTTCTTCCGCCAGGGCAGCGCACTGGCGCACACCTTCTTCGCGGATGTCTGCGAGCTGGGGCTGCCAGGCATCGACTGGGAGTACGCGCTCGTGCACCTGCACGACGACCTGCGGCGCAACTACGGCGAGGACTACCTCGAGAAGGGTGTCGCCCACCCGGTGACCCACACGCTCGACCTCGCCTACGGGTACCACTGCACCGCCCTGGTCGCTCGCCATGTCGGCGACGCCGAGCTGGCCGACCACCTCGACGAGCTCGCCACCCGGTGGGTCAACGCGTTCGACGCATCGACCGGTCTGCTCGTCGACTCGACCTTCTACGAGGGCGGTCGCTGGAACTACTCGTTCCGGCTGCTGCAGGACATGGCCGCCCGCATCGAGCTGGCCGGCGGCGAGACACCGTTCGTCGAGCTGCTCGACCGCTTCTTCGGCTACGGGGCCGATCCGGTCGTGCAGCTGGGTGCCCCTCCGTTCGCCGAGGCACTCGCCGCCGGGTACGCGCTGAACCGCTTCGAAGGGCTGAACAACGAGCCGGACATGGAGGTGCCCTGGGCGTACCACTTCGCCGGGCGACCCGACCGGACCAGCGAGGTGGTGCACTCGGTGCTGCGCCACGCCTTCGGCACCGGCCGAGGCGGCCTGCCGGGCAACGACGACTCCGGCGGCTTGAGCTCCTGGTACGTGTGGGCGACCCTCGGCGTCTTCCCGGTCGCCGGACAGGGGATCTTCTTCGTCAACGCGCCGGCGGTCGACCGGGCCCGGATCCGTGTCACCGGCGGTGACCGCGTGATCGAGGCGAACGGTCGCGACCACTCGCCCGATGCCGGTCCCCAGTACGTCCAGTCGGTCGTGATCGACGGCGAGCCGCTCGAGCGGAGCTGGATCTCCAGCCGACAGCTGCACCAACCGGGCCACCTCGTGATCGAGCTGGGTCCAACCCCCACCGAGTGGGGGACACGTGAACGTCCACCCTCCGGTCCGTCCTCGCTGCGGTCCGGTCGAGCCAAGGAGCGACGATGATGGTTCAGGCGACCCCCACCCGACGCATGGTGATCGTCGTGCGCGCCGATCCCGTGATCTGCGGGCACTCCGGCGAGGCACGCAACCTCGCCGAAGCCGCGCTGCAACGCGGCTTCGACGACGTGCGCATCGTGACGTGGCCGATCGAGGCACTCGGCGCACTTCCGCTGAAGCCGCTGGAGTCCGTGCTGCCCTACAGCCCCGGCATCGTGGTCGAGCGACCGGAGCCCGTCGGCGACTACAAGGTGCCCGACGGCCGCTTCACCGCGGGCATGGTCGGCCGTCTCGTCGAGCTCTTCTCCGACGGTGTCCCCACCGTGTGCATCGCGCTCTACCTGACCCCGCACGCGAGCGTCGTGGTCGAGGCGCTGTCGGTGTGCCGGTCAATGGGGCTCGACCCCCAGGTGACGACGATCGCCGAAGCGGTGGGGTCCGACATCACCAACGTGGTGCGCACCGCCGTCGCGGACGGCCACTTCGGTGCCGCCGCCCACGTGTTCAGCTCGTACCTTGCGCACGACCACTGTGTGGCGGTGTCGGACTACACCCGTGAGTGCATCATCGCCGCAGCGGACGAGGTCGACCTGCGGTGGGGGACCGCCTTCGGTGAGCAGTGCCGTGCACGCGTGGGTGTGTCCTACCCGGCGATCGATGCGGTGGGGCGGGTCGTGACCGACGTCGAGGTCGAACGGGTGATGGTGCGGCGGGGGTTCGAGCGTGATCGCTACGTGCTGTTCCTGTCCCGGGTCAGTCCCGAGAAGGGCGTGGACGACCTGATCGAGGGGTACGCCCGCTCGGTCGCGAGCGAGTTCGTACCGCTGGTGGTTGCAGGGCGAGGCCCGGCGCTGGACGAGATGCGTGCGCGCGCCGCCGGGTCCGGCGTGGGCGATCGCGTCGTGTTCCTCGACGACGTCGTCGACGACGAGAAGTGGGCGCTGATGCGCGGGTGTGCCGCGTTCGTGCTGCCGAGCAAGCCCAAGCCACACTTCGTCGAGACCTTCGGCATCGCCCTCGTCGAGAAGATGCTCGCAGGGGGAGGGCCGGTGATCACGACCGCCACCGGCGGCATCCCGGAGGCGGTCGGCGACATGGCCACGATCGTCGACGTGTCGGCCCCCGAGGAGATCGCCACCGCGA
>JAFAFN010000481.1 GCA_023423475.1 Actinomycetes bacterium
CCGCCGCACCCGACCTCAACGTGCCGGACCCACTGCCGTTGCCACCAGAGATCGCCCCCGGCGTCGACCGTCCGCGCATCGAGGCCGCGGTCCGCGAGATCCTCGCCGCCGTCGGAGAGGACCCCGACCGAGAGGGCCTGCTCGACACGCCCGCCCGCGTCGCCCGGATGTACGCCGAGACCTGCGCCGGGCTGCACGACGACCCGGCCCGCCACCTGAAGGTCACCTTCGACGCCGGGCACGACGAGATGATCATGGTGCGCGACATCTCGATGTACTCGATGTGCGAGCACCACCTGGTGCCGTTCTACGGGCAGGCGCACGTGGCCTACATCCCCAACACCGACGGTCGGGTCACCGGACTCAGCAAGCTGGCCAGACTCGTCGACGGCTTCGCCCGCAGGCCCCAGGTCCAGGAGCGGCTGACGACCCAGGTCGCCGACGCGATCGAGCAGTCCCTCGCACCCAGGGGCGTGCTGGTGGTGATCGAGGCCGAGCACATGTGCATGGCGATGCGCGGCATCCGCAAGACCGGTGCGTCGACGGTGACCTCGGCGGTGCGCGGCATCTTCCGGAGCGACGCCGCCGCCCGCTCCGAGGCGATGCGCTTCATCGAGCGCGGCTGACCGTGACGCTCGGCCCACCCCTGGTGATGGGGGTGCTCAACGTCACTCCCGACTCGTTCTCGGACGGGGGTCGCTACGTCGACCCCGACGTCGCCGTCGCCCACGTCCGAGAGATGATCGACGAGGGCGCAGGTGTGATCGACATCGGGGGCGAGTCGACCCGGCCGGGAGCGGCCCCGGTCGACCCCGACGAGGAGTGCCGCCGGGTGCTGCCCGTCATCGACGCCGTGGCCGAGCTCGCTGCCGGGTCCGGCGTCCGACTCTCGATCGACACGCGCAACGAGTCGACGGCACGGGCGGCCGTGGCGGCCGGCGCGAGCGTGATCAACGACGTGAGCGCCACCCTGTGGCCCGTCGCCGCCGAGACGGGTGCCGCCTGGGTCGCGATGCACATGCTCGGCGACCCCCGGACCATGCAGGAGCACCCGCGCTACGACGACGTCGTGGCCGACGTCGGCCGGTTCCTCGTCGAACGGGCCGACCTGGCCCTCGCGGCGGGCGTGACCGAGGTGTGGATCGACCCGGGCATCGGCTTCGGCAAGACCACCGAGCACAACCTCGAACTGCTCGCCCGGATCGACGAGCTCGTCGCGACCGGTCACCCGGTGCTGGTCGGGACCAGCCGCAAGCGCTTCACCGGCGAGCTCGGAGCGCGCTCCGACGCGTCACCAGGGCCGAGGCTGCGCCTGGACCGCGACCCTGCGTGGTCACGGGCCGGGGGGCTGATGACGGTGCCGTTCGACGCCCCGACGGCGGTCGACGACCGCCTCGAGGCATCGCTCGCGACGGCCACGTGGTGCATGGCCGCAGGTGTGTCGATGATCCGCTCCCACGACGTGGCGGCGACCGTGCAGGCAGCCGTCGTGGTGGGTGGCGGCTTCCCGACCCGCTGAGATCCTCTACCATTCCCGCCGACCGGCGGCGCGGCCGGTTCCCGGGGAACCCCGGAACGACTCCTCAGGAGGTGACGACATGGCAGCCAAAGGCAAATGGGCACAGGGCATCCAGCCCCGTCACTTCAGCTGGATCATCAAGGATCAGCTCGCGATCTGCGAGCGACCCGGCGGGTTCGGGCAGAACCACCGCAAGGTCCGCCGCCAGGAGGAGATCATCTGGATCCGCGAGCAGGGCTTCGACCTCGTGCTCTCGGTGTCCTCGGCTCCGAACAACCTGCACAGCTACGACGAGCTGTCGATCGCGTGGCGGCACTGGCCGTTCCCGCACTCCGAGGACCTGCCCCGCTTCCTCGAGCAGTCCTACTCCGAGCTCCGCCGGCTCCTCACCGAGGGCAAGCGGCTGATCCTGCACCAGGACGAGCTCTCCGAGCGCCTCGTGGGCTTCCTCGCCGGCTACCTCGTGTGGAACCACATGGTGCCCGAGCCGCCCAAGGCCGTCGCCCTGATCGAGCACATCACCGGTCGGCAGATCGGCGCGGACGGACGTCAGCTCGTCGGCGAGGCGGCCAAGCTCGTCGAGCAGGCCTGAGGACGACGTGTCCGACAGGATCGAACTGCGCGGGCTGCGCGTGGTCGCGATCGTCGGTGTGCTGCCCGAGGAGCGTGAGCGCGCCCAGCCCCTCGACCTCGACGTCGACGTCGAGGTCGACCTGACCGCCGCCGCCGCGACCGACGCCCTCGGCGACACGGTGGACTACGGCGCCATCTGCGACACGCTGGTGTCGACGACCCAGGGGCTCGGTGCGCAGCTGCTCGAGCGCCTCGCCGTCGTCCTCTGCGACGCGGTGCTGGCCACCGACCCGCGGGTGGTCGCCGCGACCGTGACGGTCCGGAAGCTGCGACCTCCGGTCCCGCACCAGCTCGAGTCGTCCGGCGTGCGCGCGGCCCGTCGCCGGTCGGACTGAGCCAACGATGCGTGCCTTCCTGTCGCTGGGGTCGAACCTCGGTGACTCCCGCCGTCTGCTCGCCGATGCCGTCGACTCGCTGCCCGACGTCGTCGCGGTCTCGCCCGTCTACGAGACCGACCCCGTCGGCGGGCCCTCGCAGTCGAACTTCCTGAACCTCGTCGTCGAGCTCGACACCGAGCTGCCGCCGTTGCAGCTGCTCGGTGTGTGCCACCGCATCGAGTCTTCGGCGGAGCGCACCAGAGAGGTGCGCTGGGGGCCTCGCACCCTCGACATCGACATCATCTGGATCGACGGCGTCGAGATGGACACCGAGCGGCTCACCATCCCGCACCCGCGCTGGAGGTCCCGCCGCTTCGTGCTGGCCCCGATGCGCGACCTGGCCGCGGACCTCGTCACCGAGCACGATCTGCAGCAGGCCGAGGGCACCGTGCGCAGGGTCGACGACCTGTGAACGGCACGGATGCGGCGGCTGTCCGTCGCATCCGCA
>JAFAFN010000497.1 GCA_023423475.1 Actinomycetes bacterium
CGGCGATCCTGCGCGGTTCGGTCTGGCTGGGGCTGGTGACGCTGCTGGGTGCGGCGGCGACGGCCATGATCCTGGCGGTCTTTGTCCACAACCGCATCCTGCTGCGGATCGAGGCGCTTTCCACCGACCTGACCCGGATCGCAGGCAGCGATTCCGACATGCCCCGCCCCCAAGGCGACGAGATCGCCGAGATGGCCCGCGCGGTCGAGGTCTTCCGCGCCTCGGTCCAGGCCCGCCAGCAGGCGCTTGAGCGGCTGGAAATGACGCAGCGCGAACTGGTGCAGGCGGGCAAGATGGCGGCGCTTGGCCAGATGTCCGCCGCGATCAGCCATGAGATCAACCAGCCGCTGGCCGCCATCGGCCACCGCCTGCACAACCTTGGCGCGGCTCATCCCGATGCCCGCCCGGCCATCGCGCGGATCGAGGCGCTGCTGGAGCGCATCACCCGCACCATCGGCCATCTGCGCCGTATCGCGCGCCGCTCGGCCCATCGCAATGCGCGGGTGATGCTGGCCGAGCCGGTGCAGGCCGCGCTGGACCTGCTGGACCACCGCCTGCGGGCCGAGGGCGTGCGCGTGGACTGTGCCGATCTGGCCGGGCTGGCGGTCGCGGGGGACGAGATCCTGCTGGAGCAGGTGCTGCTGAACATCCTGGGCAATGCGCTGGATGCGATCGGGGCACGCGAGAATGCCTCCGAGCCGGGCCTGATCCGTATCGAGTTGCAGGCGCGCGACCCCGTCCTGCTGGTCGTTCGCGACAATGGCGTGGGCTTGGAGGGCCAGAGCGGACAGACGCTGACCGATCCTTTCGTGACCACCAAGGAGCCGGGCAAGGGGCTTGGCCTTGGCCTTTCCATCGCGTTCAACGTCATGCAGGACATGGGCGGGCATCTGGAAATCGAGCAGCACGCCGAAGGCGGCGCCGAGGTCCGGCTGCGCCTGAACCGCTGGCAGGAGGGGGGATGACATGCCCGAGGTGATGCTGGTCGAGGACGATGCCGACCTGCGGCAGGCGACTGCCGAGACGCTGGAACTGGCCGGTTTCCGGGTCCATGCCTTCGACGCCGCCGCGCCCGCGCTGGACGTGCTGCGGCCTGATTTTCCGGGCGTGATCCTGTCGGACCTGCGGATGCCGGGGCTTTCGGGGTTGGATTTTCTGGATCGCGCGCGCGGGGTCGCGCCGGATGTGCCCTTCGTCCTGATCACCGCCCATGGCGATGTGCCCGCCGCGATCCGCGCCATGCGGGGCGGGGCGCATGACTTTCTGGAAAAGCCCTGCGCGCCGGAACTGATGCTGGATGTGCTGAAGCGGGCGCAGGCGATGCGCGACCTGCATCTGGAAAACGCCCGCCTGCGCCAGATACGGATCGAGGACCGCCTGATCGGGCGATCCGCCGCCATGCAGGACTTGCGCCAGAGGCTGCGCGCGCTGGCGGGCCTGCAACTCGATCTGCTGATCGCGGGCGAGACCGGCACCGGCAAGGAACTGGTGGCCCGCATCCTGCACGACCTGTCCCCGCGTGGCGAGGGGCCTTTCGTCGCCATCAATTGCGGCGCGCTGTCGGAGCCCGAGGTGGACCGGGAACTGTTCGGCACCAGCGATGCGCCCGGCCTGATCACGCGGGCCGAAGGCGGGACGCTTTATCTGGACGAGCTTGAATCCATGCCTGACGGGCTTCAGGTCCGCCTGCTGCGCGTGGTCGAATCGCGCGAGATCACCCCGCTTGGCGCAGCCCCCCGTCCGGTCGATCTGCGCATCCTTGGCAGCGTCAAGCGCCCGCCCGATGCGCTGGTCGCCGAAGGGCGGCTGCGCGCCGACCTGTTTCATCGCTTCAACGCCACGCTGCCTCTGCCTTCTTTGCGCGACCGCGAGGATGACGCTGCCCTGCTGGTCACCCATTTCGCTGCCGAGGCCGCCGCCCGCCACGATCTGCCGAAACCCCATATCGACAGCGTCCTGCGCCGCCGGATCGCTTATCACGACTGGCCAGGCAATGTCCGCGAGGCCCGCAACCTGGCCGAGCGGCTGGTGATCGGGTTGGATACCGACTTTCCGACCCCGGGGCCTAGGGGCGAGACGGCCGGCATGGGCTATGACGCAGCGATGGAGGGCTTCGAGGCCCGCCTGCTGCGATCCGCGCTGATCCAGACCGGCGGGCGCAAGGCCGAGGCCGCCGCACTTCTGGGCATCCCGCGCAAGCGGCTTTACCTGCGGCTGCGCCATCTCGACATGCTGTGAGCCACCCGCATGGGTCAGGAACGACCCATCGCGCGTGTCGAAAATGACCCATAATAATTAATTAAAACAAATGCTTGCAAGGCATTCCGGCGTCATGCACAGTTGTCGCGCGCCAATGGAATGCCGGCCTGTCCCGGCCCACCTGACGCCTCTGGGAGGAGAAACATGAACAGAATGCTTACGCTCAGCGCCGCCGCGCTGATGATGACCTCGGCTGCCGCCTTCGCCGATACGGTGACGGTGGTGACCTCGTTCCCGCGCGACCTGACCGACCCGTTCAAGGCCGCCTTCGAGACGGCATATCCCGGCACGACGCTGGAGGTGGTCAGCCGCAACACCAACGCCGCCGTCTCGCATCTGCAAGAGACCCGCAGCGCCAACACCATCGACCTGATGTGGGCCTCGGCCCCCGACGCGTTCGAGGTGCTGAAGGAGGAAGGGCTGCTGGCCAAGGTCGACGTGCAGTTCGAGGGCATCCCCGACGCCATCGGCGGCTATCCGGTCCACGATCCCGACGGCACCTATTTCGGCTTTGCCGCCTCGGGTTACGGGATCATGTATAATACCCGCTATGTTCAGGCCAACGACCTGCCCGTCGCGCAGGAATGGGAGGACTTGAAGCGCGCCGAATATAACGGCCATGTGGCGATGTCTTCGCCCTCGCGTTCCGGCACCACCCACCTGACGGTCGAGACCGTGCTGCAAGGCGAGGGTTGGGACCAGGGCTGGGCGACGTGGAAGTGGATCTCCGGCAACATGAACACCGTGACCGAGCGCAGCTTCGGCGTGCCCGACGCGGTCAATTCGGGCGCGACGGGCTTCGGCATCGTGATCGACTTCTTCGGCCTGGCGTCCAAGGCGTCGGGCTTTCCGGTCGAACTGGTCTATCCCAGCGTGACCGCCATCGTTCCCGCCAATATCGGCATCATCGAGAATGCCCCCAACCAGGAGGGCGCCAGGCAATTCGTCGAGTTCCTGCTGTCGCCCGAGGGCCAGCAGGTGCTGCTGAATCCCGCGATCATGCGCCTGCCGGTCAATCCTGAAGCCTATGCCAACGCGCCCGAGGGATTTCCCAACCCGTTCTCGGAAGAATTCGCGCCGGGTGCGATCGAATTCGACGTGGACAAGTCGGGGGTGCGCTACAATCTTGTGAACTCGCTGTTCGACGTGCTGGTGACCTATCGGCTGGATGACCTGCGCGCTGCCGTCGCCGCCGTGCAGAAGGCCGAGGCCGCCCATGCCGAGACCGGCAACGAGGAAGCCGCCGCCCTGATAGCCGAGGCCCGCGCATTGGTCGAGGCCATGCCGATCACCGAGGAGCAATCGCTGGACCCGTCCTTCACGCAGGTCTTCACCATCTCGCGTGCGGAGCCCGATACCGAGGTCGTCGGCCGTCAGGCCGAGGTCGAACAGTCCTGGGACAGCTTCGCGGTCGAGAATTACCGCAAGGCGAAGGAGCTGGCCGACCAGGCCGCCGCGTTGAACTGACCGCAGGAAGTCCGATCCCGCGCCGCCCCTGGTGGCGCGGGTATCCGTCACGCCCCTCTGACGCCCCGAGGACACCATGCCCGACACATCCCAGACCGCTTCGCGCGGGTTCACGCTGTTTCCCCGCCTGTCGGGTGCCGCCGTCGCGGGCATCCTGATCG
>JAFAFN010000506.1 GCA_023423475.1 Actinomycetes bacterium
CCGCCTGTGGGGCCAAGGGCAGGGGTGCACCGCCGGTCGAGCTCCCGGTCAACGCCCAGCCCTCGGCGATCTACTCCTCCGACGGCACGCTCATCACGACGCTGCGCGAGGAGAACCGGGTCACCGTCCCGTTGGAGCAGATCCCGAGGGTGATGCAGGACGCCGTGGTCGCGATCGAGGACGCACGTTTCTGGGAGCACAACGGCGTCGACCCGCGGGCGATCGCCCGGGCCGCGAGCACCAACGCAGCCGCCGGCGAGGTCGCGGAGGGCGGCTCGACGATCACCCAGCAGTACGTGAAGACCGCCCTGCTCACCCCGGAGCAGACGCTCGGACGCAAGCTCGAGGAGGCGACCACCGCACTCGCCCTGGAGCGCAACTACTCCAAGCAGCTGATCCTCGAGCTGTACCTCAACACGATCTATCTGGGCAGCGGGGCCTACGGCGTCGCGGCGGCGGCCCAGGAGTACTTCGGCGTGCCCGTCTCGGATCTCAACCTGGAGCAGGCAGCGCTGCTCGCGGGCGTGATCCAGTCGCCGTCGCGCAACGATCCCCGCTCGAACCCCGATGCTGCGCTCCAACGCAGGAACCTCGTGCTGTCACGCATGGAGGAGCAGGGCCTCATCACCCCGGCCCAGCGCGCCTGGTCGTCCGCGACGCCCATCGTGCTCGCCGAGCAGCCGCCCCGCCCCGAACAGCTCCCCTACGTCGCGCCGCACTTCGTCGACGAGGTGAAGAACTGGCTCCTGCGCGAGTCCGACGTGCTCGGCACGACCCCGGCGGAGCGTCGCGAGATGCTCCTGCGCGGCGGCCTCGAGATCGTGACGAGCATCGACCTCGGGTTGCAGGCCAAGGCCGAGGAGGCCATCGCCGGCGTGCTCCAGGGGCAGGGCGTCGACCCCCGGACCCCCGATGCGGCGCTGGTGTCGATCGAGCCGAGGACCGGCTACGTCAAGGCGATGGTCGGTGGCTACGACTACTTCGGCACCCACTCGTACCGGCAGACGAACCTGGCGGTCGGCGGCGGACGTTCGACCGGTTCGGCGTTCAAGCCGATCGTGATGGCCACGGCGCTCGAGTCCGGTGTCTCCCCGGCGAAGGTCTTCGACTCCCCCGCGTCGGGCAGCTTCAAGATCCCCGGCGGCACCTGGAGGGTCAAGGGCGGCGGCGGCATCGGCGCGGGCACGATGGCCCAGTGCACGGTCGTGTCGTCGAACACCTGCTACGCCAACATCATGCTCGACGAGCAGGTCGGCCCCGAGCGCTCCGTCGAGATGTCCAAGCGGCTCGGCATCACCTCGACCGAGGTGACCCCGGACCCCGCCGCGGTCCTCGGTGCCAACAACGTCACGGTCGAGGACATGGCCGCGGTGTACTCCACGTTCTCGAACGGCGGCGTCCGGGTGCCGCCGGTCCTCGTCACCCGCATCACGGGGCCCGACGGCTCGGTGATCTACCAGCACGAGCACTCCCAGTCCCGGGCGATCTCGTCGTCGACCGTCGCCCAGATCACCCCGGCGCTCGAGGGTGTGATCACCTCCGGCACCGGCACGTCGGCCGGCATCGGCCGGCCGGCGGCGGGCAAGACCGGATCGGCCCAGCTCAACACCGACGCCTGGTTCTGCGGATTCACCCAGGAGCTCTCGACCGCGGTGTGGGTCGGGTTCGCCGAACCACGCGACACCGGGGACGGTCGCCGTCAGCTCGTGTCGATGACCAGACCGAACACCCGGATCACCGTGTTCGGCGGGACCTACCCGGCGCAGATCTGGTCGCGCTACATGCGCGCCGCGCTCGACGGCACGCCGGCGACGCCGCTCATCGACCCCGCCACGGTCGTCACGACGACGACCGCGCCGCCCGGGCCGAACCCGGACTTCGTCGCTCCCGTGCCGAGCTCGAGTGCGGTGACCGTGCCCGACTTCCAGGGCGTCAGCCTGACCGAGGCCACCGCCGAGCTGAAGCGACTGGGGCTGCGCGTCGAACGGGTCGACGTGACCTCGGCCACCGCTCGACCGGGCGTCGTCGTCGGACAGAGCCCCGCCGCGGACTCCCAGGTCGGCCGTGGCTCCGCGGTCTGGCTCGAGACGACCGCGCTTATGCCGACCACGACCGTGCCGAACCCGTCCACCACGACGACCGTCAAGGCCCCCACCACCACCGCAGCGCCACGCGACTGATCGACCGTCGGGTGACCTGATGTGCCCGATGCCGGCGCCACCCGATGCCTGATGCACGGGCGCCCGGTGGCAGACTCTGATGCCGATGGACACCTCGACGATCCCGGCGCCCGATCCCGACCTCGACGGTCCCCCACCGCGTCGGATCGCCTTCTGGCTGACCATGGTCGCCGTCGTGGCACTGGTCGGCAGCTGGGTCTACGTCCTGTTCATCTACGACCCGGGGCTCCTGATCGACGAGCTCCCGGACCGGACGTTCCCCGATGCCGCCGAGCAGGTCTGCGCTGCGGCCGTCAGCGAGTACTCGGAGCTGCCCCTGGCGAACGAGTCCGACTCCGCTGATTCCCGTGCCGAGACCCTGGCGGCGTCCAACGAGATCTTCGCCGCCATGCTGGCCGAGCTCCGGCCACTCGCGGACGAGGCCAGCGACATGTACCTGGCGGATCCGGACGACCGCTTCACCGACAAGGAGTCGGCGGGCTACGCGCGGGGCGTCACGGAGTGGGTGACCGACTGGGGCACCTACCTCGAGGACCGCGAGCAGTACGTCGAGAACCTGCGCAACGACGACGACGCCCGGTTCCTCGAGACGGCCAAGGGCTCCGACACCAAGGGCATCACCCGTGCGATCAACAGCTTCGCCCAGGTGAACAAGATGATGTCCTGCGTCACCCCGGGCGACGTGAGCTGAGTCGGAACTCCCGATAGGCGTCGAGCCCGGCACGGGCGAGGCGAACCAGGCCGTCCTCGTCGGCGAGCTCCTCGAGCTCGTCGAGATCCACCCATCGCAGCGCCAGGGACTCGTGGTTCCCGTTGATCGTCGCCCCCGGTGGTGCGACGACGACGAAGCGCAGGTCGAGGTGGAGGTGCTCGCCCAGCTGGTCGCCATGATCGACGTCGTGGATGTCGATGTCGACCGCGGGGACCAGGACGCGGAGCCCCTCGATCCCGGTCTCCTCGCTCGCCTCCTTGAGCGCCACGCCGGCGAGCTCGTGGGCGCCGTCGGCGTGGCCGCCGGGCTGCAGCCATCGCCGCAGCTTCGTGTGCAGCAGGACGACGACCCGCTCCCCCGCCTCGTCGACGACGAGCGCGGAACCCGTCAGAT
>JAFAFN010000526.1 GCA_023423475.1 Actinomycetes bacterium
GTCTGCGAGCAGCTCGCGACGAGGGTCACGGCGAGGAGCTCGCCGCGATGGCCCAGCGATGGCCCTTCTTCGCCGACCTGTTGTCGAACGTCGAGATGGTGCTCTTCAAGACCGATCTCGACGTGGCGCGTCACTACGTCGAACGACTCGTGCCACCCGAGGACGCCGCGCCGTTCGGTCTGATCGTCGACGAGTACGAGCTCACGGTCGCCGAGGTGCTCCGCACCCTCGGCTGCACCCGACTGCTCGAACGCCACCCGACGCTCGCTCGGACCCTCGAGGTGCGAGAGACCTACCTCGACCCGCTCCACGCACTCCAGGTCGAGCTGCTCGCCCGCGACCGGCGCGAGCTGCCGGACCAGACCCGGCGCAGGGCCCTGCTGCTGACCGTGAACGGCATCGCCGCCGGCCTTCGCAACACGGGCTGAGGCGCGGCGGCGCGATCGATCGGAAGGGGCTCAGTCGTCGGAGTCGACGTCGAGCAGGTCCGCCGACGCCGCCAGTGCCACTGCGGTGCGCTGGGCTCCGAGGATGACCTGCCCGAGGGTGAGCAGCGCCTCGTCGCGCTGCTGGCCCGGCAGCGGCGGAGCGCCCATCGAGCGCAGCAGCGCGGTGGGGTCGTTCGACGGCACGATGTCCGGCGGTTCGGGCGGCTCGGGTGCGGATCGCCAGAACTCGGCGGGGGGAGCGGTGCGGTTCTGCTTGTTGCCACCGCCACCACGGCGTTGCTTCGACTTGCGGCGAGGTCCGTTCACGACGCCACCTCCTCCATCGTCGGATCCGCCGGGGCCTGACCGCCGGACCGCGAGGCGGCCACGTCGGCCGCCAGCTCGGCGGCGTTCTCGGTCAGCAGGTCGTCGGTGCGCAGACCGAGTGCGGTGCGCAGCTGCCGGGCGTCGAGATCGGCGAGCGAGCTCGACTTGGGCAGCACCAGATCGGCGATGTGGCGCTTGCCCGCGACGACCTCCTCGACACGTTCGTCGACGGTGCCGGGGCACACGAGTCGGTGCGACACCACGGTGCGGGTCTGGCCGATGCGCCAGGCCCGGTCACGTGCCTGGTCCTCGACCGCGGGATTCCACCAGCGGTCGTAGAGCACGACGTGGCTGGCAGCGGTCAGGTTCAGTCCGGTGCCGCCCGCCTTCAGCGAGAGCACCAGCGCGCCGGGACCCTCGCCCTGCTGGAACTCCTCGACCAGGCGGTCCCGGGCGCCGCGGGCGAGTCCGCCGTGGTAGCAGGCGATGGGGACACCGGTGTGGTCGGTGAGGTGCTCGGCGAGACGCATGCCCCACGAGGCGAAGTGGGTGAAGATCAGGACCCGTTCACCGGCAGCGAACACTGCATCGACGATCTCCTCGAGTCGGGTGAGCTTGCCGGAGCGGCCGGCGAGCGGACGATCGTCGTTCTGGTAGGCCGCGGGGTGGTTGCAGATCTGCTTCAGCGCAGTGATCGCCGCGAGGATCGCACCCTTGCGTGGTTCCTCTCCCACCTCGTCGCCCTCGTCGCGGACCAGACCGTCGAGCACCGCCTGGTAGAGGCCGATCTGCTCGGGGGTCATCGTGCAGTGGTCGAGCTGGTCGATGCGCTCCGGCAGCTCGGCGGCGACGACGGGCTCGGACTTCGTGCGACGGAACACGAGCACGCCGTTGAGCGCCCGCAACGCGGACTCCGCGCCCTGACGCGAGTGTCCTGCGCCGCCGGACAAGGCAGCGATGAAGCTCGTCCGGGAGCCGACCAGACCGGGGTTCGTGAAGTCGAGGATCGCCCAGAGGTCGCCGAGTCCGTTCTCGATCGGCGTGCCGGTGAGCGCGATCCGCA
This sequence comes from Actinomycetes bacterium, assembly GCA_023423475.1. Taxonomy (GTDB): domain Bacteria; phylum Actinomycetota; class Acidimicrobiia; order Acidimicrobiales; family Microtrichaceae; genus JAFAFN01. The sequence goes on from JAFAFN010000526.1 coordinate 1,819, forward strand.
CTCGCGCCGGGATGCGACGCAGCTGCTGGGCGGTCTCGTTCGCCGGGTTCTTGATGGCCTGCGCCTCGTCCAGCACGACGCGGTCCCACGCGACCTCGGCGAGCGCGTCGACGTCACGGACCGCGGTGCCGTAGGTGGTGATGATCAGGTCGGCACCGGCGATCTCGGTCGCGAGCTCTGCCGCCGAGGCACGGGACGCGCCGTGGTGCACGACGACCTTCAGGCCCGGGGTGAACCGTGCCGCCTCTGCGGCCCAGTTGCCCACGACCGCAGGTGGGGCGACCACGAGCGCGGGCCCGGTGCCGGCGGTGCGGGCGATGTGGGCCAGCATCGTCGGCGTCTTGCCGAGGCCCATGTCGAGGGCGAGGCACCCGCCGAGCTCGACGGAGTCGAGGAAGCCGAGCCACGCGACCGCTTCACCCTGGTAGCCGCGCAGCTCGCCGTCGAAGCCCTCCGGCGAGGTGATCGGGTCGGTCGAGACCTCGTCGGCCCTGGCGAGCAGGTCGGCGGCCCATCCCGACCCCTCGACGCTGACGCCGCCGGCGAGCGGGGCATCCTCGAGACCGATCGCGAAGCGGAGGACCTCGGCGCCGGTGAGCTGCGTGGTGCTGGCACGCTCGGCGAGCGCCGCGGCGGCCTCGGCGAGGTCGACGCGGTCGAGCTCGACCCAGCGACCATGGGATCGCACCAGGGGGCGGGCCTCGGTCGCGAGCCGTGCGATGTCGGCGGCGGAGAGCTCGACGTCGTCGAAGACCGCCGACCAGCG
>JAFAFN010000557.1 GCA_023423475.1 Actinomycetes bacterium
ACCTCGCTCGCTGCGTCGGCCTCGGCGGTCGACATGACCGCGTAGCTCAGCGCAGCGTCGAACCACGGGTCGCCCCGGCGGGCGTTGGTCCAGTCGATGATCACGGGACCTTCCGGCGACAACAGGACGTTCATCGGGTGCAGGTCGAGGTGCAGCAGCGCGTCACCGGCAGGCACCCGGTCGTCGCGACGCACCCAGTCCGGCGCCCGCAGGGCATCGATGTCTCGCTGCAGCTCGGCGAGCAGTCGGGCGTGGTGCAGCAGTCGCCACGGTCGACGGCCGAGGTCCTCGAGCATCGTGGGCCCTTCGATGCGCTCCATCACCAGGTCCCGGCCCGACGCAGCGTGCACCCGCGGCACCCTGATGCCCTGCTCGGCCACCCAGCGCATCACGCGCGCCTCGTCCGCCGTGTCGATCCGGACCCGCTCCCGGTACCGACGCAGCACCGTGCCGTCGGGCAGTACGAAGACCTCGGCGGCCCGACCGCTCGCGATCGGCTCGCCAGGTCGCCCCATGTCAGGATCGGGCTCCACGGAGCACAACCTAGGCTGACCCCATGAGCGATTCGCCGATCAACCTCTCGCCGTCGGGACCGCCCGAGACGATCATCACGCCGGAGCCGGCGGATGCACGCGCCGCCCTCGACGCCGCGCTCGAGCTCCCCGATGCGCTGCGCCGGGATGCGGTGGCCGAGGTGGTCGCCCGCTGGCCGAGGTTCCTCGACGGCTGGGCCCGCCTGGGCGAGCTCGGACGGGACCCCGTCGAGCGCTACGCCTACTTCCGGGTGGGCTACCACCGCGGACTGGACACCCTCCGTGGCTCCGGCTGGCGCGGCAGCGGCTACGTGCGCTGGCGTCACGAGTCCAACCGCGGGTTCCTGCGTGCACTCGAGGGCCTGCGTGCATCTGCTGCCGAGATCGGAGAGGTCGACGAGGAGGAGCGCTGCCGCCACTTCCTCGCCCAGTGCGACCCGTCGTGGCCGCCGACGGACTGAGCGCCTCGTCGCACTGTTTCGCTCCGACGACCGATGGGCGGTCACCGGCGGGGCGCCCGGCCTAGTGTCCTCGCCATGACCACGGCGGACGACCGAACCGACAACCTGCTGACCGAGCCCGGACGTCCCGTGGACGATCTGCTGGCCGAGATCCGGGTCGAACGCTCCGGCGACCTCGACTGGCGCGGCGGCAAGGCGTTCAGCCTCGTCTACAACACCGACGATCCCGAGCTCGAGCGGCTCCAGCACGACGTCGCCTCGACCTTCCTGCACGAGAACGCGCTCAACCCGTTCCGGTACGAGACGTTGCTGCGGATGGAGGGCGAGGTGCTGACGATGGCGAAGGAGCTCTTCGGCGCCGGTCATGCCGCGCTGTCCTCCGGCGGCACCGAGTCGATCTTCCTCGCCGTGCAGACCGCACGGGACCACGCCAGGGCCAACGGCGTGCTCGCGCCGAAGCTGATCTGCTCGGCGACCGCACACCCGGCGTTCGCGAAGGCGTGCAAGTACCTCGATGTCGAGCGCATCTCGCTGCCGACACGAGAGGACGGTCGGGCCGATCCCGACGCCTACGCAGCAGCCATCGACGACCGCACCGCCGTGGTCGTGGTGTCGGCACCGTGCTACCCGTACGGCGTCATCGATCCGGTCACCGACATCGCCGCACTCGCCCAGTCCCGTGGTGTGCTCTGCCACGTCGATGCCTGCCTCGGCGGCTACCTGCTGCCGTTCTGGGAGCAGCTGGGCCAGCCGGTCCCGCCGTGGGACTTCCGCGTCGAGGGTGTCACCTCGATGTCCGCGGACATCCACAAGTACGGCTACTGCTTCAAGGGTGTCTCGACGGTCATGTACCGCGACCGCGAGCTCTACCAGCGCCAGATCTTCATGTACGACGACTGGCCGGGTGGGCTCTACGCGTCGTCGTCGTCGGCGGGCACCCGCCCGGGGTCGCCGATCGCCGGTGCGTGGGCGACGATGCGACACCTCGGCTCCGACGGCTACTTGCGACTCGCAGCCCGCGTGCTCGACGCGACGACCACCTTCCTCGAGGGCGTGCGGTCCATCGACGGGCTGAAGGTCACCTCGGATCCCGACATGTCGGTCTTCGAGTTCGGTGCCGACCCGGACGCCGATGTCCCCGTCGACATCGATGCGGTCGCCGACGTCATGGACGATCGCGGCTGGAACCTCGACCGCCAGCAAGGCGGGCTGCACGTGATGGCGTCGCCCGGCCACGACCGGGTCGCCGATGCGTTCGTGGCCGATCTCCGCGAGGCCGTCGCCCGCCACGGCGTCGCGCGCGGGGGCGAGCACGTCTACGGCGGGGTCGTCGAGTCCTGATCCGACCGGCGCCGGGCGAGTCCCCCCATGCAGGAGTCGGGGTTCCGCACGGGTAGCCTGCCCGGTGAACGTGAGATGACCGCCACACGACACGAGGAGCCACGGGAATGCAGGGACAGATCCCCGAGATCGACGTCGAGGAGCTCGCCGAGCTGCTCGAGGGCGACATCGTGCTCGTCGACGTGCGCAACCCCGACGAGCACCTCGAGGCCCGGGTTCCCGGTGTCCAGCTGATCCCGCTGCCCGAGCTCGTCGAGCGCCACGACGAGATCCCCGAGGCGGACACCGTCTACGTCATCTGCAAGCTCGGCGGTCGCAGCATGAAGGCGTGCGAGTTCCTGGTGACCCAGGGCCGTCAGGTCGTCAACGTCGCCGGCGGCACCGACGCATGGATCGGCTCCGGTCGAGACGTGGACTCCGGACCGGACGTCGGCTGATCCATGGCGGCTTCGGGTGCGGCCGACTTCGAACTGATCGAGGACGATGCCACCTTCGCCGTGCTCGTCGATCGCCTCGTCGACCAGGAGCGCTACGCGATCGACACCGAGTTCCATCGGGAGCGGACCTACTTCCCCCAGGTCGCACTGGTGCAGATCGCGGACGAGCACGGCATCGCGCTGGTCGACGCGCTCTCGGTCGACCTGCACCCGTTCGCCAAGGTGCTCGACGGCCCGGGACTCGCGGTCATGCACGCTGCGCGCCAGGACATGGAGGTCATGGAGCGATCCTGCGGGACCATCCCGTCACGGCTGATCGACACCCAGCTCGCCGCGGGCTTCCTGGGCTACACGAGCCCGAGCCTGTCGACGCTGCTCGAGCGCGAGCTGCAGGTGAAGGTCCCCAAGGCGGATCGTCTCACCGACTGGCTGCGCCGACCCCTCGGCGACGCACAGCTGACCTATGCCGCCGCCGACGTGGCCAACCTGCTCGAGTTGCACACGATCCTGATGGACCGTGTCGAGGGCAAGGGCCGCACCGACTGGGTCAAGGCCGCCTGCGAGGAGCTCCGCACCGAGTCACGCGGACCGCGGGACCCCTCCGAGGCATGGCGACGGATCAAGGAGATCCGCCACCTGCGCGACTCGTCGCTCGCCATCGCCCAGGCCGTCGCCGCCTGGCGCGAGCAGCGTGCGATCGACACCGACCAGACGCCGCGCTTCGTGCTGTCCGATCTGGGTGTCGTCGGGGTCGCGGCGGCCGCGCCGACGACCGTCGAGGAGCTCCGGTCCCTCCGCGGCGTCGACGGCCGCAACCTGCGGGGCGGGATGGCAGAGGAGCTGCTCACCGTGGTGGCGGACTCCAAGGGGACCACCCCGCTGCGTGCGCCGGCGTCGCAGGTGAAGGAGATGCCCGCCGAGCTGCGGCCGGCGGTCCCGCTGGTGAGCGCCTGGGTGAGCCAGCGTGCGCGTGACCTCGAGCTCGAGACCGCGCTGCTCGCCACCAGGTCCGACCTCGAGGACCTCCTGCGGGGCGTGCCCGACGCCCGGCTCACGATGGGCTGGCGTGCCGAGCTGGTCGGTGAGCCGATCCGTCGGCTCGTCGAGGGCGAGGCGACGCTCGCGTTCGAGCGCAGCAAGGGGCTCATCCTCGAGGACCGGCACCGCTGAGCCCCGGACGCCGTTGAGCCCCCGGGCACCGCGGGCGGCCGGTCGGCTCAGAACAGCCCGATCAGCGCACCGAGCGAGATGACGGCGAGCACGCCGACGCCGATCCACGCGTAGCGACGGTCGCCGCGTCGGAACCACCGGACCACCAGCCAGAGGACCCGAGCGAGGGGTACCAGCACCAACGTGGCGACCAGCG
>JAFAFN010000001.1 GCA_023423475.1 Actinomycetes bacterium
CCGGGTCGCTCGCACGCGCCGGTCAGCGCACGCGGGCCGGCAGGCTCAACAGACCGTGTCGAGCGCCGCGGCTGCTCGCTGGTCCGCCAGGTTCCACGGGGTGGGCGAGTCGGTGTCGTGATCCAGGCACAGCTGGACCGTGAGGTAGTTGCGGGTGCTCGGGTCGAGCTCCGGGAGGGCGTCGACCGTCGCCGGTGTCGCGTCGGCGGAGAGTCGCGAGATGTAGGTGGCGTCGATGGACTCGCCCTCACGATGGCGCTCGACGTTGTGCTCGACGACCATCGCCGAGGGGTTCGCCAGGTTGAGCGCCACCACGGCGATCAGCACCGTGGCACCCACCGCGCTGGGCAGCCACTCACGGGTCGGTCGGACCCCCGTGAGGAACGACACGGCGAGCAGCACGAACGCCGCACCCAGCCACCAGGCGAACACGCTGCTGTAGATGCGCAGCAGCGTCAGTCCGAAGGCGTCGGAGTAGAGCTCGAGTCCGACGATCGCGGCGTGGACGACCACGAGGGTGAGCACGCAGGCGACGCAGCCCACGGCGGCGAAGGTCCGGCGGGCTGCCACGGTGCGCAGCTCGACCGCGCTCCGCACCGCCAGCAGCACCGCGGCAGTCAGCCCTGCGACCCACAGCAGCTGGAAGAAGCCCGACCGTGCGTACTCGGCATAGGTCAAGCCGTTCGTCGCGAGGATGTCGTCGGCTCCACGGCGGGCGGCGACGAATCGCGACCACGCGAAGAGCGCGTACAGGCCGGTGAGTCCGGCGACCACCACGAGCGCCTCGGTGGCGCCGATGCGCAGCGAAGGCTCTTCGTCCGCGACACCAGGACGAGCGGCGGCGACGAAGCAGCCGGCACCGATCCAGATCGCCGCGCCGATCACCGCCAGGTGCAGGATCCCGTTCGACGGGTCGACCTCGGCGGAGAACATCGACGCGAACACGGGGTCAGCCGACGCGAGCAGCAGTCCCAGCACCGCGAGGACCGGCGTCGCCAACAGCACTCCACGCAGGACCGCACCCAGTCGTCGGCCGGTGCCGTCCGGAGGTCGCGGGACCAGTGATCCCACGGCAGCGACGGCGGCGGGCGGCGCGACCACGACGGACTGGGTCGCCGTTGCCAGCCGACGCAGTGCGGTACCGAACCGGGTCGACCACGCCGGTCCACCACTCGAGCGGGTGACGGCCAGGGCGATCAGCACCGCAACGGTGACCAGGTCGATCGCGACCAGCGACGTGCTGGCGCGGACGGCGAGCTGCACCGACGTGGCGACGGCGAGCACGAGCAGCATGCGACCGAACCAGCGGGTGACACCACCGACCGCCGCGAGTCCGACGCAGAGCACCAGCACAGCAGCGACCGCGGCGACGGCCGAGGCGCGGGTCTGCAGGGCGAGGTCGGCGAGCACCGCGCTGATGACGAGACAGACCCCGATCAGCGGGACTCGCGCGCCGTGGCCGTGCTCGATCGACGTCTCGTCGTCGGTGGTGGGTGGCAGGTCGTCGATCAGCGTCATGTCGCAGCTCCTCGGACGTCGGGAAGGTCGACCTGCACGGTGCAGCCGACCGGTCGGTCGTTCGAGACCCGGATCGATCCGTGGTGCAGCTGCACGATCTCGGACACGATCGCGAGCCCGAGGCCGGAGCCGCCCGCAGCAGTCGAGCGGGCGTCGTCGGTCCGGTAGAAGCGTTCGAAGACGTGGTCCTGGTCGGCCTCGGGGATGCCAGGACCGTGGTCGCTGACCCGCAGGGTGACCGTGTCGCCGTTCCTGCTGGCGCGCACCTCGACGGGCTGGTCGGCGGGGGAGAAGCGCAGGGCGTTGTCGACGAGGTTCGCGACCACCTGGTGGATGCGGGCGCGATCGCCGCGGGAGGTGAGGTCGGCGGCCGCCGTGACCCGGACACGGTCGTCGTCGCCGAGGTGCGCCGCGCTGCGAGCGGCCTCGTGCAGCAGAGGAGCGACCTCGAAGGTCTCGACGTGCAACGGGCTGGCCCCGGACTCGAGACGGCTCAGGTCGAGCACCCGGTTCACCAGCTCGCTGAGGCGCTCGACCTCGGCGAGCGACGCCTGGGCGTGGGCCACGTCGTTGGGTTCGACGCCGTCGACCACGTTCTCGAGCCGGACACGTAGCGCGGTGAGCGGTGTGCGCAGCTCGTGCGCGACGTTCGCGATGAGTGCCCGGCGCTGGCGGTCGACCTCGGACAGCTCGGAGCGCATCCGCACGAACGCTCGAGCGAGCTCGCCGACCTCGTCCTTCGAGCTCACGGCGACCGGCTGGTCGAAGTCGCCCTCGACCATGGCGCTGCTCGCCTTGGCCATCTCGCGCAGCGGCGAGGTGATGCCACGGGCGATCGGATAGGCGACGGCGAGTGCGATCGCCATCGCGATGAACGGCCGGATCCAGATGGCGATACCCGCCCGGTAGCCGATGGTCGACATCATCGCCGTGATGATCACGGCCAGGACGATGACGATCGAGAGCTTCGTCTTGATCGACCCGATGCGGTCGAGCGGCCTCACGGGACATCGCCGATCGCGTAGCCGACGGCGTGCACCGTGCGGATCACGTCGTCGCCGAGCTTGCGGCGCAGCGAACGCACATGGGAGTCGACGGTGCGGGTGCCCGAGCCGTCGCGGTAGCCCCACACCTCGGCGAGCAGCTTCTCGCGGGTCAACACGGTGCCGGCGGCTTCCATCAGCGCTCGCAGCAGGTCGAACTCGGTCGGTGTCAGGTGCACGACCTCGCCGTCGTGGGTGACCACCCGGGTGCGGGCATCCAGCGAGATCGACCCGAGCTCGATCGAGGCGGCCGGCTCGAGGTCGCTCGAGGCCCGGGCCGCCTCGGTCCGACGCAGGATCGCCTGGACGCGGGCGACGAGCTCACGGACGCTGAACGGCTTGGTCATGTAGTCGTCCGCCCCGACGCGCAGCCCGACGATGAGGTCGGTCTCGTGGTCGAGGGCGGTGAGCATGAGCACCGGCACGTGGCGGTGGCGTTGGATGCGCCGGCAGACCTCGTACCCGTCGAAGCCGGGCAGCATCACGTCGAGCACGACCAGGTCCGGTTGCAGCCGCTCGCACATCT
>JAFAFN010000112.1 GCA_023423475.1 Actinomycetes bacterium
CCCTTGGCGAGCCCGACGATCGACGCCGTGCCGTTCGCCGCCGGCACGGTGGCCACCGAGGTCTTCGGGTGCGTGTCCGTGGTCATCATGCCGGTGGCCGCCGCGGTGGCGTCCACGCCGGTGAACGGCCAGCGCAGCTCGCCGAGGTGCGCCCGCAGCTTCTCCATCGGGTACTGCCGGCCGATGACGCCGGTCGAGGTGACCAGCACGTCGCTCGGCTCGGCATCGATCGCCGTCGCCACGCGGAGCGCGAGCTCCTCGGCGTTCGCGAGCCCCTCGGCACCGGTGGCGACGTTGGCGTTCTTGGACACGACGACCACGGCGCGCAGCTGGTGGTCCTCGACGTGTCGGCGTGACACCACGACGCTGGGGCCGGCGAATCGGGAGCGGGTGAAGAGCGCGGCGGCGCTGCACGGGCGGTCCGAGGCGATCACGACGAAGTCGTCGGTGTCGTCCTTGATCCCGATGTTCGCGACGTGGGTGGTGAATCCGGTGGGGAGCTCGACGCTGGTCATCGCCGCTGAGTCTGACACCAGCGCGGCGCCGTCGGCATCTCCGTTCGGCCCGGCGGCTCCGTTCGGCGCCACGCACGCCGTCCCACCCTGCTACGCTGCCCATATGGCAGGACAAGCATCCTAATATATGGACATGGATGCGAGGGGCTCGACGGCTCGTGACCTCCCGGTCTGGGACGGCGAGCGCTACGCGGCCAACACCGCACATCACCGGGTGCACGACGACCGCTTCCTCGCGCCGCTGCAGCTGCGTGGCGACGAGCGCATCGTCGACGTCGGCTGCGGGTCGGGTGACCTCACCGCCAAGATCGCGGCGCTGGTGCCCCGGGGGCACGTGCTCGGTGTCGAGCCGCAGCCGTCGATGCTCGACCAGGCCCGAGCGGTCGCGGCCGACAACCAGAGCTTCGTGCATCTCGCCGCGCAGGACCTGGCGGGCGGCGTGGACGGTGCCAGCGCGGACGTCGTGGTCAGCCGAGCCACGCTGCACTGGGTCCCGGCTACTGACCACCCCGGCGTGCTCGCCGCCATGTTCGCCACGCTGCGCTCGGGCGGTTGTCTGCGTCTCGAGTTCGGCGGGGCCGGCAACGTCGCCGCCATGCAGGCGCTGCTCGACGACGTGTCCGCGTCGATCGGTGGCGCCGTCGCGCCGTGGTGCTTCCCCGACGCCGGCTGGTACCTGGAGCAACTGACCGACGCGGGGTTCGTCGTCGGCGACAACGACGTCGTGACGGTCGCGCAGCGCCGGCCGTTCGACCGGGCGGGTCTGCAGGACTGGATCGACTCCCAGGCGACCATGGCCTACGAGGTCGCCATGGATCCTGCCCAGCGGGTCGAGTTCCGGGCGCTCGTGACCGCTCGCATCGACGAGATGCGCCGCAGCGACGGCACCTACGACCTGACCTACGTCCGCCTCGAGGCGCTCGCCACCCGACCCTGAGGCGGGTCGCCTCTGGTGATCTGCGCGCCGTAGCGCGGTAGGGCGACGCTCCGGCGCGCAGAGGGCCGACGGCGCGCCGGAGGGTTGCTCCACGACGGTCCGACGCGCAGACGGCGCGGCGCCGATGGCGCGCCGGCGACCGATAGCGTCGGCCACATGACGCGCTTCGACTCCGCTCTCTCGGTCGCCGCTGCCATCCGGGCGAAGGAGGTCAGTCCCTCCGAGGTGCTCGACCACTACCTCGGCCGGGTCGATGCCCTGGACGGCACGCTCAACGCCTTCGCCTTCCGTGACGACGAGCGGGCCCGTGCCGATGCCGCAGCCGCCGACGACCTCGTCGCCAACACCCCCGTCGAGGACCTGGCGCCGTTCGTCGGCGTCCCGATCCCGATCAAGGACCTCTTCACCGTCGCCGGCTGGCCGACGACCTATGGATCCAACGGCGTGCCCGAGCAGCCCGAGGCCGAGGACGCGCTCGTCGTCGGCCGTTTCCGCGACGCCGGGTTCGTGCTGATGGGCAAGACGACGACCCCCGAGTTCGGCACGATCTCGGTCACCGAGTCCGACCGGCTCGGCGCGAGCCGCAACCCGTGGAACCCGGAGTTCACCCCCGGTGGCTCGTCGGGTGGTGCGGGCGCCGCGGTCGCCGCGGGCATGGCGCCGATCGCCCACGCATCCGACGGGGGAGGGTCGATCCGGATCCCCGCCTCGTGCAACGGGCTCGTCGGACTCAAGCCGAGCCGCAACCGGATCACCGACGTGGTCGAGACCATGACCGCGGCGGCCACCTCGGGCGTCCTCACCCGGACCATCGGTGACACCGCTGCGCTGCTCGACATCCTCTCGGCGGTCGACCCCGGCGCGTGGAACGTCGCGCCGCCGGCGAGGTCGCCGTTCGTGAGCGAGGTGAAGTGCGATCCGGGTCGCCTCCGCATCCGGGTCACGTCCAACAACGCGCTCGGGGTGCCGGCGGCACCCGCGTGCGTCGACGCCGTGGCCCGCGCCGCGGAGCTGCTCACCGAGCTGGGCCACGACGTGGTCGAGGCCGACCCGGAGTGGGTCGACCCGGGCGAGTTCCTGATCGGGTTCCTGACCGTGTGGTCGACGATCTCGGCGGGCATCCCCGACCTCGACGTCGAGCGCATCGAGCGCCACAACAAGGCCAACTGGGACCAGGCGATGGCGACGAACGCGCTCGCGTTCTCCGAGGCCGAGATGACGCTGCAGCGCCAGTCGCGCCTGCTCACCCAGCAGTTCGGTCGTGACTTCGACGTGCTGGTGACCCCGACGATGGCCGTCGAGCCGATCCCCGTCGGTGCGATCTGGAACGGCATCGACGACGACCCGGGCGCGCCGGTGCTGAACGCGACGCCGATGGCGGCCTACACAGCGATGTTCAACGTGACCGGTCAGCCGGCGTTGTCGCTGCCGTTGCACACCTCGGACAGCGGCCTGCCCGTCGGCGTGCAGTTCGCCGCCGCACCCTGGCAGGAAGCGACGTTGATCCGCCTCGGATCGCAGATCGAAGAGGCCGCCCCGTGGATCGACCGTTGGCCTGACCTCGCCTGACCGGGATTCGAATTCCGCGTCGTTCTCGAGGTGATCACATCGAAAGCAACTGTCATTTCGAGGGGGATGGGTCGGAGCTCCGGCCTGACCTCCTGATCAGCCCTCGGGCTGACCCTGCAGGGCCTGCATCTGCTGCTGCTGTTCGAGCTGCTGTTGCTGCTGTTCGATCAGCAGTCGTGGTGTGATCAGGATCGACTGCGTCGCGCCGCCCTGCTCGGGCCAGGTCGACCCGGCGATCTGACGGTTCTCGTAGAGCACCTTCAGCTCGTCGTCCTTGCCGGTCGCCCTGACCGACGACACCTTGATCGTGGCGGTGTCGGTCGCGTCGGTCAGGTAGATGACGCCGTCGTGGAGCATGTTGGTGCCGGTGCGACCGAGCACCGCGCGGGTGGTCGGCTCGTCGTCGTGGAGTCGCACGATCATGATGCGGCGCTGGGCCGGGGCCGCCGGCACCCCAGAGGTCGGGTCGACCTCGACCGCGGCGTCGTCCATGGACAGCAGCGCGGTGCCGTCGCTGTCGAGCGCCTCGAGCAGCAGGCCCTCGACGTTCTTGATCGGCGCGCTGCTGTGTCCGCCCTGGGTGTCGATGCGCACGAACGAGCCGTTGGTGTCCTCGCCGTTGATCTGCAGCATGACCGTCTTGCCCTTGACCCACATGCGCAGGGCCTTGATGCCCGAGCCCTGGCCACCCAAGGGGCTGGTCGCGCCCTCGGCGATCGGCAGGGTGTAGGCGAGCTCGAGCTCACCCGTGCCGCCGTGCTGGTAGTAGAACTCGATCTCGTCATCGGTCTCTCGCGTGGCGATGACGTGGTGGTCGTCGACCGCACCGGCACCGACGTAGCCCTCGAGCAGGACCTCGGGCTCGTCGCCGTGGGACCAGCGCTTCAGCGAGCTGGTGGACAGATCCGACTCGTAGTCGAGGTAGGTGACCTCGTGGCCGTTGAGCACGGGCACGAGGTAGTAACCCTCGTCGATCGACTCGACGTGGGCGTCGGTGTCGATGCTCAACAGCTCGGTGCCATCCGCGGTCGAGCCGAGCACGACGAACCCGGGCGACTCGGCACCGAGCAGACCGATCTGCATCATCTCGTAGCGCTCGGTGCGCCCGACCTCGGACGCGTCGGTCGCGTCGATCATCACGCCGACCGAACCCTCGGCCGAGCTCTCGATCACCAGGATGCGGTTGTCGTGGCTGAGCACCGCGGCGCTCGCCACCGCGAGGTCGTCGACGGTGCGGGTCGAACCGTTGCGCAGGTCGCGGATGGTGAGCGCGCCGGGGGACTGGTTCGGCCACGACACGACCCAGCGCTCGTCCAGGCTGATCGCGCAGTTGCCCTTGCCGACCTCTTCGACGTCGTCGGGTGAGGTCGCGAGCACGCAGTTCTCGGTGGTCTGGACGAAGGTGCCGCGGCGCAGGACCCGGGTCGTCGCGCTCGATGACGAGGCGATGCGGTCGAGCTTCGAGCCGGCCTTGCCGGCCACGACCAGGTTCTGCTGACCGTCGCCGTAGGCGAGCAGCGAGCCGCCGCCCCAGACGCGGCCGAGGGTGTTCACCCAGCTCTGCCCGTCGGGCAGCACCGTCGTGACCTCGAGCGGGGACAGGGCGTTCGACAGCAGCAGCGTGTCGTCGTTCAGCTCCTCGCCCGGCTCGACACCCCAGATGGGCAGACCGGTCGCGCTGACGTCGGTGTTCTCGTCCGGGACGCGGGCGACGAGCAGGTCACCCGAGGTCGAGCTGGTGCAGCCTGCGGCGAGCAGGATCGCTGCCAGCGCAGCGGCGCCGACGAGGCGGTGGCGAGAGGTGCGCAACATGGCTCGAACCGTACCGGACCACCTCTGACACCCCCCAGATCGCGCCCTGCGCGCACCGTCCGGGTCAGCCTCGTGGCGCGCACAGCGCACAACGAGATTCCATTGGGCAGTGTGCGCGTTGGGCCGCGCACGGAGCCCAACCGAAGCAGAGTGTGCAGTGTGCGCGCTGACTGCGGGGGCGCACAGCTCAACCGAGCAGGAGTCGTGCACGTTGCTCGTACACGTCGCGCAGGGTCTGGGCGGTCGCCTCGATGCCAGAGGTCAGGTGGCGGTGTCGCCGTCGCAACGTGAGGTACCCCACCCGGGCAGCCTCGGCATCGCGCTCCTGGTCCTTCTGCGCCTGGCGCACGGTGTCGTGCCACGTGCGGGAGTCCGCTTCCACGATGAACTTCACCTCGGGCCAGCAGCAGTCGACGAATCCCCGCTGACCATGCGTACTCGGCAGCGGGTACTCCCAGACCGGATCAGGGAGCCCCGACAGCTCGACGGCACGGACCAGACTCCGCTCGAGCTCGCTTCGGTTCACCACGACGCCAGGACCCATGTCGTCGAGCACCCTCGCCAGGCGCAGTGCTCCGTGTCGGCCGCTGAGCGCGCCGCGCTCCAGTGCGTCATCGATGTCGGATCGGGTCAGCAGCTCCTGATCGACCGCGTTCTGGATGACCAGCCGGAGGCGAGCCGGCCCCGTCACCGCAGCGAGGTCGACGACGGTCCGAGCCGGGGTCGTCACCGCGAGACCTCGTACGACCGTTCGGTCATGCGGATCGAGAGATGCGGTGCGGTAGCGCGTCGTCCCCCGCAATGCGCGCCCG
>JAFAFN010000175.1 GCA_023423475.1 Actinomycetes bacterium
GCCGAGCATCGCCTCGAGCCACTGGTGGGAGTTCTGCGCGTAGATGCCGACGTGGTCGGCCGGTCCGACGCCGCGCTCGGCGAGGAAGTGGCCGATCTGGTTGGCCCGGGCGTCGAGCTGCGCGTACGTGAGCTGCACGTCGCCGTCGACGACGGCGACGCGGTCGGGGACGACGTCGGCGGTGTGTTCGTAGAGGTCTGCGATGTTGAAAGCCACGGTGAGAAACTAGAACAAGTTCCAGTGCCGGTGACAGCGGTCACCGGCCGTGGCGGTCGTCGCCGGCACGCCGGCGACGTCTCACTTCGCCTTCGGGGTGGCCTTCTTCCGCTGCTTCTTGCCCGACGCCGTCTCGGTCCGCTTCGAGGGAGCGCTGCCGTTCGGCGAGGTGACCGTCGTGGTCACCGGCGCCGGTGCCTTCACGATGGTCGGGTCGGTGAGCCCTGCGAGCTGCAGGAGCTCGTCGAACGCCGGGCGAACCTGCGCGGCGACCTCCCAGATGTCAGGCACGAGCTCGGCGTCGGCCATGAAGCCGATGTCGATGTGGTCGCGGTAGCTGAGCACCGTGATGTTCAGTCCCGCCCCGTCCATGATCGGACCCATCGGGTAGGCCGCGACGAGCTCGGCACCCGCGAGGTAGAGCGGGAACGGAGGCCCGGGCACGTTCGAGATGACCAGGTTGTGGATCGGCCGGTGCTGGTCGGCCAGGTTCATCGAGCTGTACAGGCGCGATGCCAGACCGAACGTCCTCGGCGCCGCCCACTCGGCCCAGTCGGTGAGTGTCCTTGCGCCGATGGCGTTGTGGTCCTCCTTCGCACCCTCGGTGCTCCGGCGGATCGTCTCGAGCCGCTCGGCGGGGTCGGCCAGGTCGGTGGCCAGCGAGGCGAACATGGCCGAGACCTTGTTGCCGGAGCTCTCCTCCTCCTCGATGCGCACCGAGACGGGACACACGGCGAGCAGCGGGTCCTCGGGCAGGGCGTCGTGCAGCTCGAGGTAGCGGCGCAGCGTCGCGGAGCAGACCTCGAGCACGACGTCGTTCACCTTGACCCCGAGCGCCTCCTTGATCTGCTTGGACTGGTCGAGCGGCAGTCGGGCGAAGGCGACGGCGCGCTCCGGGCCGATCGAGTGGTTGAACGGGGTGCGGGGCGCGGTCAGCGGGACCGCGCCGTGCTTCGAGCCGTCGTCGAGGATGTTGCGCACGAGCGTCGTGGCGGAGTTGATCGTCCGCCCCAGCAGCGGGACGACCTCTCGGGCCCGTCGCAGCTTGGACATCGCCGCGTACGACAGCAGCTCGACCTCGTTGGGGACGCGCTCGGGCAGCATCTCGACCTGCTCCGGCGGCATCGCGTCGGGCGCCAGGTCGTACAGGGCGGTCATGATGTCGGCGCCGCCGGCGCCGTCGACCGCGGCGTGGTGCACCTTGATGACGAGCCCGACCCGGTCGTGCTTCAGGCCCTCGATGACCCACGCCTCCCACAACGGGCGGTTGCGGTCGAGTGGCACCGAGGCGATCTCGGCGGTGACCTCGCCGAGCTCTCGGCGTCCGCCGGGCGCCGGGCACGTCACCCGACGCACGTGGTTGTCGAGGTCGAAGTCGGGGTCCTCGATCCACACCGGATGGTGGAACTGGAACGGCACCTCGACCAGGCGCCGACGGAACGGCGGCACGACCTGGAGTCGATCGGCCATGTGCTGCTTGAACTTCTCGAAGGAGTAGCCGTCGCGCATCGTCGACACGTCGTAGATCCCGACGAGCGCGATCTGCATGTGTCCCGCGTCAGTCTCCAGATACAGGAATGCTGCATCCATCCCTGAGAGCCGTTCCATCGCAATCCCCTTCCGAGTACCGATGCATTCTTCCGGAGTTCCGAGCCGCGTGTCGCGCATCGCGCGAGCGGGTTCGTCGGCCGAGGACGTGAGTGGGTTGTCTCGCCATCGCGGTGGGGCAAGACTCGTCGGGCATGAGCGACTCCCCAGCGTCCGACACGGCATCGTCCGACAGAGGACCGTCCAACCGCCATCCGCTGCGGCAGGGCCTCGTCCGGGCCGGTCTGGTCGCCAACGCCTACCGCCCGCTCGCCGGGAACCCGGCGACGTTCGTGCCGGCGTTCTTCGCCTCGTGGGTCACCTCGGAAGCAGCGCCCGCGCTGCTCGCGACCTGGACCGTCCGCACGGTGTCCCAGCAGCTCCGCCGTCGCCGACGTGGTGAGTCGCTGCGTCCCGCCGAGGCCGCAGGACTCGCGCTGACCGTCGCCGCGGGCGCCGGAGCCGTCGGCCTCATCCGTCAGGGCATCCGGTCCGACGAGGAGCTGTCCTCGGCGCTCGCACCACTGGTCCCCGCGGATGAGCTCGCGGAGCGCCCCGCCGCGGTGCGCGCCGGCGCGCTGCTGCCGTTGCTCACGGGCAACCGTCGCCGGCGTCGGACCCGCGACGTCGTCTTCAGCGATCGCGATCCCGACCAGCCGACGAGTCGTCGACTCAAGCTCGACGTGTACCAGCCGCTCGACGCCCCCGCGCCCGGTGAGCGCCGGCCCGCCGTGCTGCAGATCCACGGCGGCGCCTGGGTGCTCGGCTCGAAGAACGAGCAGGGCATCCCGCTGCTGAACCACCTGGCCTCGGCGGGTTGGGTCGGCTTCAACGCCGATTACCGGCTCAGCCCGAACGCGAAGTTCCCCGACCACCTCGTCGACCTGAAGCGGGCCCTGGTGTGGATCCGCGAGCACGCGGATGAGTACGGCGTCGATCCGAACTTCATCGCCGTGACGGGCGGTTCCGCCGGCGGCCATCTGTGCGCGCTCATGGCCCTCACGCAGAACGACCCGGCGTTCCAGCCCGGCTTCGAGGACGCGGACACCTCGGTGCAGGCAGCCGTGCCCTTCTACGGCGTGTACGACCTGACCGACCGAGAGGGCGACTACCACACGGGTGTGCCCGAGAAGTTCTCGTTCACCGGGCTGCTCGCGCAGCTCGTCATGGGCGTCGGTGTCGACGAGTCACCGGAGCACTGGGCCGCCTACTCGCCGATCGACCGGGTGTCGGCCGACGCGCCGCCCACCTTCGTGATCCACGGCGACGTCGACGCGCTGGTCCCCGTCGCCGGCGCCCGGCGGTTCGTGGCGAAGCTCCGTGCAGCGTCGGACCAGCCCGTCGTGTACGCCGAGCTGCACGGTGCCCAGCATGCGTTCGAGGTCTTCCCGAGCTTCCGCACCGTGCGCACCGTCGAGTACGTCGAGCGGTTCCTGCACCACGTGCACGCCGAGTACCTGGCGCGCACGGCGGATCCGTCGGCGACCCAGCCGGTGCCCGACGGCGTCGACGCCGAACCGTTGCACGCGGACGAGGTCGACGACGCAGCGCAGGTCCGCATCGAGGCCGCCGCGACCGCCGACTGATCCTCGGTGGGAGCGGGTCACGCCCACGGGGCGTTCGACGGCGCCGACTCGGCGCCGGCCTTCGACGCCCCGCTCCGCCGCTGGTTGGGCATCGTCGCCGGTCTGATCGCCGTCGCGACGATCGTCGCGCTGGTGCTCATGTGGCCGGGTCGACCCGACCGAGCGGACGTCGGGTCGTTGGGCATCGCGGACGAGCAGTACCCCGCGACGGTCACGCGGGTCGACCAGTTCGAGTGTCCGAACGCCGAGCAGCCGGGTGACGAGGCCTTCTACGAAGGGTTGACGTCGCTGTGCGTCGAGGTCACCTTCCGCCTCGACGACGGCCCCGACACCGGCGAGGAGCGGACCGTCGAGCTCTACGACGTCGGCGCCCAGCCGGAGCTCTCGGTGGGCGACGGGATCGTGGTGCCGTTCCTCGAACGGGCAGAGCCGCAGTTCCAGTACAGCCAGCAGTTCGAACGCGAACGTGGTCTTCCCATGCTGGTGCTCGCGCTGATCTTCGCCGTGCTGGTGGTCGTCCAGGGTCGACTCCGAGGCCTGAGCGCACTCGCCGGCCTGGTGGCCAGCATCGGGGTGATCGTGGTCTTCGTGCTGCCGGCCCTCATGGAGGGCTCGCGCCCGGTGGTCGTGGCGGTGGTCGCGGCGTCCGCGATCGCGTACCTGGCGCTCTACCTCGCCCACGGGTTCTCGCCGCTGACCACGGTCGCGCTCTTGGGCACCCTGGCCTCGCTGCTGCTCGTGGTCGTGCTGTCCGCAGTGTTCACATCGCTGACGGTGCTGTCGGGTCTGAGCGAGGAGACGCAGTACCTGCGGGCGTTCGGCGGCGAGCTCGACTTCGGCGGGCTGCTGCTCGCCGGGATGATCCTCGGGTCGCTCGGCGCGCTCGACGATATGACGGTCACCCAGGCCTCGGCGGTGGCCGAGCTGCGGGTCGCCAACCCGTCCTACGGGTTCACCGAGCTCTACCGTGCCGGTATCCGCATCGGCCGGGACCACGTCGCGTCGACGGTGAACACGCTCGCCCTGGCGTATGCCGGAGCGTCGCTGCCGTTGCTGCTGGTGTTCGTCAGCTCGAACCAGAGCTTCGGTCGGGTGCTGACCTCCGAGGTCGTCGCCACCGAGATCGTGCGCACGCTCGTCGGCTCGATCGGCCTCGTCGCGTCGGTGCCGTTGACGACGGCGCTCGCGGCTCGGCTGGTCGGTGGTCGCCGCGTCGAGCTGGCGTCGGGGTCGCTCGACGCGCCGGACACCCCGGACGCGCCGGACCCCGACCTCCGCTGACTCGCAGCGTGTGATCGGGGTCCGACGAGGGCAGGGGTCGCTCGACGCAGTGGGCCGGGAGGGAGAGGAGAGGGTTCGGCCCGTGCGTGACGCTCGTGGCGTCGGCGCTCCGGGGGAGAGCGCCGGTCGCCCCTGCGGTCTGGCGAGGAGCGACTCAACCCTGCGGGATGATGGCCTCGACCTCGAGGTTGATCTTCACGTTCTTGCCCACGATCAGGCCGCCGGTCTCGAGTGCGGCGTTGAAGTCCAGGCCGAAGTCGTTGCGGTCGATCTCGGTCGAGGCCGAGAAGGCGATGCGCTGGAAGCCGTACGGGTCGGTGATCGCACCCTCGAACTCGGTCTCGAGCTCGACCTGCTTGGTCACGCCCTTGATCGTGAGGTCACCGGCGACGACCCACTCGTCGCCGTCGGCCTTGACCGAGGTGGACGTGAAGGTGATGGTCGGGAAGTTCTCGACGTCGAGGAAGTCGGCGCTGCGCACGTGGGCGTCGCGGCCCTCGTCACGGGAGTTGAACGACGCCGTGTTGATCGAGGCGGTGACCGTCGAGGCGGTGGGCTCCTCGGCGATGACGACGGTGCCCTCGACCTCGGTGAACTCGCCCTTGACCTTCGAGAGGCCGAAGTGCTTCACCGAGAAGCCGGCGTGGGTGTGGCTGAGGTCGATGACGTAGGTGCCTGCGGGGGGAGTGGTGCTCATGGAACTGCCTCTTTCATGCGGTCGTTCTGGTCATCTGGTTGATGGCTTCATCAACATATCGAGAAGCATCTGACTTGTCAACTGTTACTTGGTCAGACGTTTGTGTACCATCTGGGTATGGATACCAACTCCGAAGAGATCCGCTCCTTCTGCGGCGTCGACGACGAGCGGATCCACACCTTCGGTCTGTTGCTCGAAGCCCACGCACGGCTGACCCAGCTGCTCGACGCCGACCTGCAGGGCAGCGACGACATCTCGTTGCAGACCTACGAGGTGCTGCTGCGCATCGGTCGCAGCGAGCGCCAGCGGGTCACCATGTCCGAGCTGGCCGGTGGGGTGGCGCTCACCACTGGTGGGGTGACGCGCCTGGCCGACCGCCTCGAGAAGGCGGGGCTGATCCAGCGCGGTTCGTGTCCGAGCGACCGGCGCGTCACCTGGCTGTCGCTGACACCTGCAGGGGCCGACACCCTCGAGGTGGCGACCCAGCACCACCTCGAGAGCCTCGACCGTCACGTCCGCTCGCGGCTCGACCCGGCCGATCTGCCGGCTCTGCACCGTGCCCTCGACACGCTGCGAACCGACGCACCGGACTCCGAGCCCGATCCCGACCTGGGGCCCGACGCGGACTAACCGCCCGCGGTCGCCTGGCAGTCGACGCAGGTCGTCGCGCTCGGCATGACCTCGAGGCGCGCCGCGGGGATGGACCCACCGCAGGACTCGCACGTGCCATAGGTGCCCTCGTCGATGCGAGCGAGCGCACGCTCGATCTGGTCGAGCTGCGCGGCTTGCAGGCCGCTCAACGTCTCGTGGAAGTCATGGGCGGCGAGTCGGGCGCCCGGGTCGTCCGCGAGGTCGACGTCGTCCGCCGGCGGCGGGATGCTCAGCGCGGCGCGCTCCTGGGTCAGGAGCTCGGTCAACTCGGCGAGCTGGGCGGGTGTCAGGTCGTTCGGCCGTGAGGTCGGGTCCGCCGGTTGTCCGGCGGTGAGTCGATCGGTGGTGGTCATGGGGATGTGCTCCTGTGCTGCAGCCGGACCGAGGCCCGGGAACGGACCGGGCGCGTCGACGCGTCCGGGTCGTCGTGCCCGGGGCCCGGTCGGACCCTCGGTTCCGCTCGCACCCGGGCGGACCTCCAACGGGTCTCCGGGTGTGGCGTCGCATCGACGAGGTGGCTCGACCGTAGTCCTTGGACCATCCGGCGTCGGGTCGATTCGGTGTCATGTGCGTCGGCGCCCACATGGCACGCTGGCGCCATGACGACGCCAACTCCCGGTTCCGTGATCGACCTCGACGGCGCAGCGAACTGCCGCGACCTGGGTGGCTGGCCGGTCGGCTCCGGCGGCACCGTGCGGCGCGGCCAGGTCTACCGCTCCACCGACCTGTTCGGTCTCACCGACGACGGCCTGACCGAGCTGGCGGCGCTGGGGCTGCACACGATCTACGACCTGCGCACCACCGCTGAGCGCTCGGCGCAGCCCGACCGTCTGCCCGCGGGGATCGCGGACGTGCACCTCGACGTGCTCGCGGACGAGCCGGGCAACCCGGCGGCGGGCGCTGCGGACCTCCAGAAGCTGCTCGCCGACCCTGCGACGCTCGAGCAGCTGCTCGGGGGCACCTCGATCACCGAGCTCTTCGCCGGTGCGTACCGGGGTGTCGTCAGCCTGCCGAGCGCGATCGCCTCGTACCGGGCGATGTACGCAGGGATCGCCGACGCGGCCACGCGCCCCGTCCTGTTCCACTGCACGACGGGCAAGGACCGCACCGGCTGGGGAGCATCGGCGTTGCTGAGCTTCCTCGGGGTGAGCCACGACGACGTGGTCGCGGAGTACCTGCTGACCAACACCGAGATCCTGCCGTTCACGCAACCGATGTACGACGAGTTCCAGGCCGCCGGTGGCGACCCGGAGCTGCTGCGACCGGCCCTGGGTGTCGAGGTCGAGTACCTGCAGACGGCCTTCGACGAGATGGCGTCGCGCTTCGGCACGATC
This sequence comes from Actinomycetes bacterium, assembly GCA_023423475.1. GTDB lineage: Bacteria > Actinomycetota > Acidimicrobiia > Acidimicrobiales > Microtrichaceae > JAFAFN01. The sequence continues at coordinate 7,353 of JAFAFN010000175.1, forward strand.
GAGGACTACTTCTCGAAGGGACTCGGGCTCGACGACGCGACGCTCGACGCGTTGCGCTCGCAGCTCATCGACACGGCGGACTGAACCGCACCGGCGGACTCCGGAGCCCCGCCGGTCGACCGGTCGCTAGCGTGACCGCCATGGACGACTCGGTGCGTGGGCACCGGTGGTGGCACCGGTTGCGCTGGATCACCGCCGCGCTCGTCGCGGTCGTCGTCGGACTGCAGCTCGTGCCGTACGGCAGGGACCACTCCAACCCGCCGGTGGTGTCCGATGCTCCGTGGCCCGACGAACGGGTCGCGGCCATCGCCCGGGAGTCCTGCTACTCGTGCCACAGCAACGAGACCGAGTGGCCGTGGTACTCGTCGGTCGCACCGATGTCCTGGCTGGTGCAGCAGGACGTCGACGCCGGTCGGGACGAGCTCAACTTCTCGACCTGGCCGGACGACGACGGCGAGCTCGACGACGCCGTCGAGCAGATCCTCGAAGGGGACATGCCGCCGACGAGGTACACCGGCATCCACCGTGGCGCGGCACTCACCGACGCCGAGCAGGACGAGCTGATCACAGCGCTGGTCGCCATGGACCACCAGGACTGATCCCGGCGCGGATCGAAGCGCGGCCAGGATCTGACGTATCGACGGTGCCACCCCCACCCTGTGTACATCCGCTCTGAGAGCGTCGGGTGGGGCTGGGGGAGCAGAAGCCGTACCAGTACTGGGGAAACCCCACTTTGAGCCGCTCCCGGGAACACCCGGATCGTGACCGCGCTGCAGGTCGATGTGTCCACTGAGACCAGCCCCGTCGAGGGTCCACCACTCGCTCATGATTGAAGGCTATAGACGACACATCTGAAGGCGTCGCGGTGTGTCTGGGGCGCGTTGAGGGGTCCCGTCGGAAGCCGGCATGGGTGGCCACGGCTCCGTGTGAACGACCGAGGGGGTCAGCGAAGCCAGACCGCCTCGTCGGTCACGTCGATCCCGAAAGGCCTGGCTGCCGACTCGATTTGGTGCTCGGCCGTGTGCCAGTGGCGCCGCCGGACTTCGCCGTCGGCGGTCAGCTGCGGGCACTCGATGCATCCGAACGACTGGAAGAGGTCGAGCCCCACCTGTGCCGCTGCCGCCAGAAGTGAAGGTCCGCCGCCAACGAGATCGTCCAGACTCAACGTATGCCGTGACTGTGCGATCGTCTGGAGCGGAGCGTCATTGGTGTAGTCGTCGTTGAAGCTCGACTGGCCCCCGGTGGCGAGCCGAGCACCGCGTCGGCTGAAGATGGTTGAAGCAACGACTGCGTCTCCGGTCGTGCGGGCAGTGCCGGTGGCGAATTGGCCGAGGACGGCGAGGGCTGCGATCAGTTCCTGGGTGAGGCGAGCGTCGGGTATCCGGTCGTAGCCCACCGGGTCGTTGGTTGGTGAGCGGGCTTCGTCGCCGATCCACTGAACGATCGCACTGGAGCCATCGGTGTACAGGTGGACGATCGCCCCACGCCGGGCCACCGGCTCGCTTGGCTTACCGCCGAACCCGACTGCGATGTGCCGATGTCCCACCCGCGGCGCTGTGCTCAAAGCGTGGTCGAAGGTGGTCTCGAAGAAGCGGGGGAAGGCGGCCATCGAGACGACGCCCGCTGCGTTCCGTAGCGCGTCGACATCGATCGGTGCGTGCCCCGATCGGTTCGGCACGAGTGCTGTGACGAGATACGACGCGGTACCTCCGGACTTCGCCGTCACCTCGATGTCAGACATCAACTGGTCGAGACGGTCCGTTTGTTCTGCTGCGGTGGAGAAGCGATTCCGGTAGGCGTCGGCGACCTCGCTTTCCGAGAGCCACCGCGTCGTCGTCTTCGACCGTTGTGGGTACCTGAGGTTCCGGTCGGCGCGAACGCAGTGCGGAGCGAACGGACTTCTCTGCACCTCGATCACGTACCAACCAGACGTCTCGTCGTCGTCGGAAGGGACCCTGTGAAGGGCGAACTCCGGGAACGGAAAGCAGTTCGCCGCGACGATCTGCTGGATGCGCTGCTCTTCCCCGTCAGAGAGCTCGACGGGCTCGACGCTGACTGCGACCGCGTCATCCTCCTGAACTCCGAGGAGGATGACCCCGCCGAGCGCGTTGGCCATCGCTGCGACATCGGCAGCGAGGTCCTTCTTCTCGGCATCACTGTTTCCGTAGAGCTCACCTTTGAACTCCAGGTCGGTGTCCTCTCGAGCAGCGGTCGTCACGAGCGCTCGAATGGCCGGCTCCGTGAGCTCAACGATCGGCGCGCCGAGCAGCGCCTCCAGCCTCGTCGTCATCTCCACCCTCCCAGGTCGAACGACCAGCATCCTCGAACGAGCGACCCTCGATCCAGAGTCATCAATCTGGCCCCGGCGGTACGGCGCGAACGATCAGCTCGCCAAAGGACGCACGTCACCGAGGTCGAGCGGAACCCACCCTCCGCTGCCGTCCGGGTAGTCCTCGTAGTCCATTTGTTGCACCGGGGATGGAGATCGACTTGAAGTCGAGGTAGTGCTCGAGGCCCTCGGGTCCGAACTCGCGGCCGAGTCCGCTGGCCTTGCGTCCGCCGAACGGCGCAGCGATGTCGACGAGGTACTGGTTGATGCCGAACGTGCCGGTCCGAACCTGGGCGGCGATCTCGATGCCGTGCGCCTGGTCGCTCGTCCAGACCGAGCCAGCGAGTCCGTGGTGTTCCCTAGTTAGACGATCCGTGAGTCGCGCCCTTCCCAGTACTCATCTCTGAGCAGGCGTTTGTAGAGCTTCCCGGTCGGATGGCGAGGCAGCTCGTCACGGAAGTCGACCGAGCGCGGACACTTCACGTCTGCCAGCCGCTCGCGGCAGTAGTGGATGAGCTCCAACTCAAGTGCCGCACTTCCCTCGACGCCACTTACCGGCTGAACAACCGCCTTGACCTCTTCTCCGAACTCGTCGTTGGGCACACCGAAGACTGCGACGTCGAAGATCTTCGGATGGAGCGCGAGGACGTTCTCGGCCTCCTGTGGGTAGATGTTGACCCCGCCCGAGATGATCATGAACGCCTTGCGGTCGGTGAGGTACAAGAAGCCGTCCTCGTCAAGTCGCCCTACGTCGCCCAGCGTTGACCAACCCCTGCCGCGCCCGTCGCGAGCGTCGTCGGTCTTCGCCGGATCGTTGTGGTACTGGAAAGACGCAGCTCCCTTGCCGCCGAAGTAGATCGTGCCGACATCGCCGACGGGGACCTCCTGGCCATCGTCCCCCACGATGTGGAGCGTGCCCAAGATCGCCCGGCCGACTGAACCCGGGTGGGCGAGCCACTCCTCGGGGGTGCAGTAGACGAATCCGCTGCCTTCGGTCCCGCCGTAGTACTCGTGCACGATCGGACCCCACCAGTCGATCATCCGGCGCTTGATGTCGGGCGGGCAGGGCGCTGCGGCATGCAGGACGAAACGCAGCGACGACAGGTCGTGGCGCTCGCGCACCGCGGCGGGAAGCGCGAGCAGGCGGACGAACATGGTCGGCACCATGAACAGGCTGTCGATCCGGTGCTCCTCGACGAGCGCCAGCAGCCGCTCCGGCTCGAAGCGCGGCATCAGCACCAGCAGGTCGGCCGTAACGGCGGCGCTGAGCGCGATGCCGTTGGGGGCGCCGTGATAG
>JAFAFN010000013.1 GCA_023423475.1 Actinomycetes bacterium
CCAGGCGACCTGTGCGTGCACGACGTGCGCGCCCGCGGTCCGTGCGGCGGCGACGAGTGCACCGCAGCGATCGAGGGTCCCCCGTTCCGCCGCTGCTTCGACCAGCGCCGGGATGCCCGCCAGGTCACCCACCACGCCCCGCTGCAGCTCCATGGTGACCACCGCGGTGGTCGAGGGCGACGGCAGTGGTCGTGGCATCGGCTCAGGGTAGCGGTGGGCGACAATGGCGGAGATGAGCCCACGACCCGATGGCCCCCACGACCTCGACCACCTCGATGGCCTCTTGCCCGTGGCGGCCGTACGTGACGCTGGCCTGTCGGTCGTGCTCGCCTCGGGCTCCCGTTACCGTGCCGCCATGCTCGAGCGGGCGGGCCTCGGGACGGACATCGTGGTCGACCCACCCGAGGTCGACGAACGTGCACTCGACCACCTCTTCGACGAGCTCGGTCCCGAGGCGTTCGCGACGGTGCTGGCGCAGGCCAAGGCCGACGTGGTCGCAGCTCGACGGCCCGGGTCGTTGGTGATCGCAGGTGACCAGGTCGGGGTGGTCGACGTCGACGGCGTGGCGGTGCAGCTGACCAAGCAACCGGACGAGGATGCCGCCACGGCGCAGCTGATGCAGATGGCGGGCACCACCCACCGGCTGGTCAACGCCATCGTCGTCACCCGTACCGACACCGGGGTGTCCGTCGTGGGCACCGACGAACAGGTCGTCACGATGCGGGTCTTCACCGAGTCCGACGCCCGCGACTACCTGAGCCGCTTCGAGCCGTACGACTCCTCGGGCTGCTACCGACTCGAGGACCAGGCCCTCATGGCGCCGATCGAACCGTTCATCACCTCGGTCGACGGCGAGCACCCCAGCGGGGTCCTCGGCCTTCCGCTGCCGCTGCTCGGTCGACTGCTCGGTGCGCTGACGGGCTGATCGGTCAGGTCACGTCGAGGGTGAGCTCGGCACGGACGTCGCGGCTCGATGCCGAGACGCGCACGGTGAACGCACCCGGCTCGACCACCCAGTCGTTCGCTCCCGGGTCCCAGGCGGCGAACGCCCGTCGCGTCAGCGGGATCGACACCGTCGCCGACTCACCCGGGTCGAGCTCGACCTTCGCGAACCCGCGCAGCTCCTGATCGGGTCGGCGCAGCGTGGACTCGACGTCGTGCACGTAGCACTGCACCACGTCCGACCCACGACGGTCACCGACGTTGGTGACGGTGACACGCACCTCGATCGGCGCGTCGTCGAGCTGGTCGGCAACCGCCGAGGTGGCCGAGAGCGACATGTCGCTCCACTCGAAGCTCGTGTAGCCGAGGCCGTGGCCGAAGCAGAACGCCGGCTCGGTGCCTCGGGCCTCGAAACCCCGGTACCCCATGAGCAGCTGCTCGCCGTAGAGGACCGCTCCGGCGTCGCCGGGGTAGTTGAGGAACGATGGCCAGTCCTCGACCCGGGCGCCATAGGTCATCGGGAGTCGACCCGAGGGGCTCGCCGCACCGAAGAGCACGTCGGCCACCGCCGTACCGGTCTCCTGGCCCAGGTACCAGGTCTGCGCGAGCGCGGGTGCCGCGTCGGCACAGGACAGGTCGACGACCGAGCCGGCGTTGACCACGACGACGGTGCGGGGGTTCGCCGCAGCGACGGCGGCGACCAGTTCGGCCTGGTCGCCCGGGAGGTCGATCGACGGTCGGTCCTCGCCTTCGGTCTCGGAGTCCTGGTTGAGCCCGACGACGACCACGGCGACATCGGCTGCCGATGCCGCCTCGACGGCGCGGGCGATGCCGTCGGCAGCGATCGGCGGGACGTGACCCAGGAGGAACGCGGCGGCCTTGAGCCCGTCGAACGAGACGAACTCGCCCACCAGCTCGAGCTCGTCGCCGGCGCGGCACTCGACCGTGGTGCGGATCTCGGCGGAACCGAGTCCGAAGAACGCGGTCCCGGCCTCTTGGCGCGCGAAGTTGTCCAGCACGACGTCGCCGTCGATGGACACCCGACCGCCGGTCCCGCCGGTGACCAGCGCGAACGTGTGCTCGCCGTCGAGGTCCGCCACGAACGTGCCGCGCACGCGCACCGAGAAGTCGCCGCCGCGCACACCGGGTGCCGGCGCGTCGCCGAGCCAGTTGAGGCGCGGCTCGTCGACGATCTCGGTGCACACGGGTTCGCCCGAGAGCTCGCGGTTGGCGAAGTACTCCACCGTGAGTCCGCCTCGGTCGGCACCCGGGTGTGGGCGGGTCCGGCGTGGGTCGAGCGGGGGAGCGGTGCGGTAGGTGTCGACCCCGATCTCGTGGACGACCTCGACGCCGTCGGGCACCGCAGCGCGGATGCCGTCGAGCACCGTCACCACGTGGTGGGGGTTCACCGCCGCGGAGCCACCGCCGAGCGCCGCGGGGATGTCCGCGTTGGGGCCGATGACCGCGATGCGCCGGATCGCGTCCGGGGCGATCGGGAGGACCGGGCCATCCGCGCCCCGTCCGACCGGCGGAGCGTCGTTGCGGAGCAGGACGATCGATTCGACGGCCGCCCGACGGAGGATCTCGGAGTGGTCCTCACGATCGACGGAGTGCTCGGTTCGGTCCGGCGGCGCGTCGAGCAGGCCGAGTCGCTCGGCGGTGTGCAACAGCCGTGCGACGGCCAGGTCCAGATCGGCCTCGTCGAGCTCGCCGTCGCGCACGCGCTGCGCCGCCCGCGGTCCCAGGTACTTCGGAGGACCGGGCATCTCGAGATCGAGGCCCGCTTCGAGCGACTCGGCTGCCTTCGTGCCCCACCAGTCCGAGATGACGATGCCGTCGAAGCCCCACTCGTCGCGCAGCACCTCGCTCAGGAGCCACCGGTGCTGTGCGCAGTGGGTGCCGTTGAGCCGGTTGTAGGCCGACATGACCGACACGACGTCGGCCTCGATCACCGCCGCCTCGAAGGGCGCCAGGTAGACCTCGCGCAGCGTGCGGTCGTCGACCTCGGACGAGATCGTCATGCGCTGGTACTCGCTGTCGTTCGCCACGAAGTGCTTCACGCAGGCGCCGACACCCGTCGACTGCAGACCGTCGATCACCGCGACCGCAGCGCGGGCGGTGAGCCAGGGGTCCTCGGAGAAGCACTCGAAGTTGCGTCCGGCGAGGGGGTTGCGGTGCAGGTTCACGGTGGGAGCGAGGACGATGTCGACGCCCTTGGATCGAGCCTCCTCCCCGAGGACCCGCCCGACCTCGCCGAGCAGCTCGGTGTTCCAGGTGGCTCCGAGCGCGGTGCCGCACGGCGCACACGCCGAGGTCGTGGCGACCCACCGGTCACCTCGTACGCCGACCGGACCGTCCGAGACCTTGAGCGCCGGCAGGCCGAGGCGCTCGACCGCGTTGCCGTGCCACATGTCGACTCCGGCGGTCAGCGCCGCCTTCTCGTCGAGCGTCATCTGCTCCAGCATCCGATCGGTGCGATCCGACATGTTCCCCCCGGCCTCGTCCTGGTCCACGACGATGGTCGCCTGGATCCACGGCGAGGATAGGTCCTTCGATCCGTCACGCTCTGTGGCCGCGCGAGTACAGTCCCGAACCGTTGGAGGTCGGGCGGCCGGTCCTCCGGGGGATTGCACGGGGGTGCACATGCGAGGCGAGCTCGTTCGACTGGTGTTCTCGCTGTGCCTGATCGGCGGCGCCTTCCTGGGAGGGCTGTACGTCGGCTGGCGCCGGTGGGGCATGCGCGACGACGACGCCGTCCACGGTGTGCGATTCACATCGGACGCGCCGTTCGCCGGCGACGCGGCCTTCGAGTCGCGGAGGGACCTCTTCGCCCCCGCGAACGGTGTGGTCGACCTCAGGTCCGGCACTTCGGCACTGCCTCGTCGCAGCGCCTCACCGGGCCTCGGTCAGGACCGCTCGTTGCCGCGTGCCAGCATCGTGCCCGACGTGATCAGCGCGGACGAGATCATCGGAACCAGGAGAGAGCGTGACCCCCGAAGAGTTGAGTGACCTCGAAGAGATCAAGCGCGTCAAGTACGCCTACTTCCGCTGCTTGGACCAGAAGGACTGGGCCGGCATGAAGGACGTCCTTTGCGAGGACGCGACCGCCGCCTACAGCGGAGGCAAGTACAGCTTCGACGGCCGCGACGAGATCCTCGGGTTCCTCGACCGCACCATGAGCCGCGAGTCGTTCCACTCGAGCCATCGGGTGCACCACCCCGAGATCACCGTCGACGGCGACCGTGCCGTCGGCACCTGGGCACTCGAGGACATCGTCGTCGACGACGAATGGAAGTTCATGCTGATGGGCGCGGCCTTCTACGAGGACACCTACGAGCGGCGCGACGGCCGCTGGCAGATCCTTCGCACCACCTACAAGCGCAGCTTCGAGGTCATGTTCCCGACGTCGTCGATCGAGGGATTCCAGCTGACCGCCAGCTGGTGGGGGACCAACGGGCAGAGCAGGCTCCCCGCCGAGTGACCTGTCGTCAGCCCTGCGGAGCCACCTGACGGTCTAGTATCTGACGACCCGTCAGATACTGGGGCGCAGGAGGCATGGGATGACGACGACCGAGGAATCCGTGGGCAGCGGGTACTCCGATGATGAGTTCCCGATGATCGTCAGCGTCGACGATCACGTGGTCGAGCCGCCGCACGTCTGGCAGACGTGGCTGCCCGAGCGCTTCAAGGACAAGGGCCCCAAGATCGAGCGTCGTGGTGTCGGCGCGATGAAGCACATCGGTGGCGGCACCTACGAGCAGGAGTTCGATCCCGAGGGCCGCCCGGCGGACTGCTGGGTCTTCGAGGACCTCGTCTACATCCACAAGCGCCACGTCGCCGCGGTCGGCTACAGCCGCGACGAGATGACGATGACGCCCATGACCTACGACGAGATGCGCCCGGGTTGCTACGACCCCAAGGCCCGCGTCGAGGACATGCTGATGAACCACGTCGACGTGTCGCTCTGCTTCCCGTCGTTCCCGCGCTTCTGCGGCCAGACCTTCACCGCGGCCAAGGACCGTGCGCTCGGCGAGGCGTGCGTCTACGCCTACAACGACTGGATGGTCGAGGAGTGGTGCGGCGACTCCGACGGCCACCTCGTCCCGCTGTGCATCATCC
>JAFAFN010000214.1 GCA_023423475.1 Actinomycetes bacterium
CGTTCAGGCCCTGTTGCAGGAAATCACCCAGACATCGTAGCGGGAATCGTCCAGCGCCGAGAGCGCCGGCGACGAGGCGATCATCCAGCCCGAAAACAGCCGCGCATTGGCCTGACTGTCGGTGATCGTCAGCTCGGCATAGGCGTCCGAAGTCGGGTCCGCCGCCGGATAGCGGCATTCCGCGAGGCTGAGTTGAAGCCGGCCGAATTCGGCCACCTCGCCTACGGCCAGGGTGAAATCCTGCGTCCTGCCGGTAATCTTGTCGAGGCCTCGCAGTTGCGCCCCGGTGCCTCGCGCCGTCTCGGGCCCGCGCGCGGCCTCGGCCGCGCGTTGGCGCTCGGCCGCCGAAGGCTCGGCCGGAACGACCGCCTCGGGATCGTCGCTGAAGGCCGGGTCGATCATCAACTGCTGGTCCTCGGCCGGCTCTTCCTGGGCAAGGACGGGGCTGGCGGCCAGCAGCAGGCACAGGCAGGCGCGGGTCAGAAGGTCGGTCATGGGCTGTCATCCGTGCTTTGCGCATCCACGAATTTCATCATCAGCGAAATCAGGCTGACTGCACCCTGCACATCCTCGATCTCGTCGCCGGGCGCCAGGTCGTCGGGGGCGCCGCCAGGCTGCAATTCGATATAGGCCCCGCCCAGAAGCCCGTCCGACTGGATCAGCGCCGCGCTGTCGCTGGGCAGGCGGATGCTGTCGGGCAGGCGCAGCCGCGCCTCGGCATGGTAGGTCTGCGGATTCAGATCGACGGCCGACACGCGCCCCACCCTGACGCCGGCGACCCGGACATCGGTGCCGACCTCGATGCCGTCGACATTGGGAAAGGCCGCGCGCAACTCATAGCCGCCCGCCAGGGACACGCCCAGCCTGCTGCCGGCGGTGGACCAGACGAGAAACCCGGCCGCCACGGCCAGAACCGCCGCGCCAACCCAAAGCTCGGCCCGTTCGGCGGCGGAGTTCATGCGCTTACTCGGGCTGCCAGGCGTCGTAGTCGCGGCGCTCGACAGGCTGCGCGCGATAGAGCGAGCCCGCGGGGTGATAGGCGCCCGACGACCCGGTCAGGTTCGGCTCATGCGGCTTTTCCCAGGGCTTGTGCGCCAGCGGGGCGGCGGTCGGCGGCTCCTTGTAGGTGTGGTGCAGCCAGCCGTGCCATTCAGGCGAAATGCGGCTTGCCTCGGATTCGCCATTATAGATGACCCAGCGCCGCTTGCCGCCGCCGGACTGGTAATAGACGTTGCCCTGATCGTCCTCGCCGACCTTCTCGCCGTAAAGCTTGGTCCAGACCTGGGTGTTCAGGGTCTGGCTGTTCCACCAGGTCAGAAAGCGCAGCAGAAACGACATGGGTGCGAACCTCATCAATCGGGTGTGGTCGAGATATGGCGCAAGTTGCGGCGAAGGTCCAGAGAGACCGGGGCGAACCGGCCTTCGCGAGACAGATCGACGCAGGCTTTCCGTGCCGTCAGCCTCTCCCCGGATGGTACTGCCCGCCCCCTCCAGCCTTACCGTTAAGCGCCGGCCAAAGCCGCCGGCCATTGTCCCGGCGGCCGGCGCGGCGGCGGCGCGCTTAGCCGGCGCTGGCGGTTTCCTTCTTCGAATCGGTGTGGATCAGCAGCGGCTTGGCCGTGGGATTGTCCACCGCCTCCTCGTTGACCACCACCTCCTCGACGCTGTCCATGCCGGGCAGGTCGAACATGGTGTCGAGCAGGATGTCCTCCATGATCGAGCGCAGCCCGCGGGCGCCGGTCTTGCGCTTGTTGGCGCGCTTGGCGATGGCGGTCAGCGCATCCTCGGTGAAGGTCAGCTTCACGCTCTCCAGATCGAAGAGCCGCTGATACTGTTTGACCAGCGCATTCTTGGGCTGGGTCAGGATGGTGATCAGCGCCTGCTCGTCCAGATCGCCCAGCGTGGCGATCACCGGCAGGCGGCCGACGAATTCGGGGATCAGGCCGAATTTCAGCAGATCCTCGGGCTCAAGCTGCTTGAACAGCTCGCCCACGCCCTTGTCGTCATCTTCCTTGACCGCGGCGCCGAAGCCCATGGCCGTGCCCTTGTTGCGCTGCGCGATGATCCGGTCCAGACCGGCAAAGGCACCGCCGCAGATGAACAGGATGTTGGTCGTGTCGACCTGCAGGAACTCCTGCTGCGGATGCTTGCGCCCGCCCTGCGGCGGCACCGAGGCGACCGTGCCCTCCATGATCTTCAGAAGCGCCTGCTGCACCCCCTCGCCCGAGACGTCGCGGGTGATCGAGGGATTGTCGGACTTGCGGGTGATCTTGTCGACCTCGTCGATATAGACGATGCCGCGCTGCGCCCGCTCGACGTTGTATTCGCTGGCCTGCAACAGCTTCAGGATGATGTTCTCGACATCCTCGCCGACATAGCCGGCCTCGGTCAGCGTGGTCGCGTCGGCCATGGTGAAGGGCACGTCCAGGATGCGCGCCAGCGTCTGCGCCAGCAGCGTCTTGCCGCAGCCGGTCGGGCCGATCAGCAGGATGTTCGACTTGGCCAGCTCGATGTCGGTCTTGGAGCTGTGGTTCAGCCGCTTGTAGTGGTTGTGGACGGCCACCGACAGCACGCGCTTGGCATGTTCCTGGCCGATCACGTAATCGTCCAGCACGTTGCAGATCTCGCGCGGGGTCGGCACGCCGTCGCCGGATTTCAGCGCCGAGGACTTGGTCTCCTCGCGGATGATGTCCATGCAAAGCTCGACGCATTCATCGCAGATGAACACGGTCGGACCGGCAATCAGCTTGCGCACCTCATGCTGGCTCTTGCCGCAGAAGCTGCAATAGAGCGTGTTCTTGCTGTCGCCGCCGGTCGGATTGGCCATCAGTTCATCCTCGTATAGCACCGGAGGCCCGGCAAAAGCGCCGGACGACCGCCTGTTCCGGACGTGGCCAGGCCACGCCATGCGTTGCCCATCATGTTACGAGCCCCCCCGGCCCGTCACAATCCCCAAAACGCCTGCCCCGCCAGCTTCCCGCAGCCGTGATCACTGGCCCGGCTCGGCCTTGCCGCGCGCCGTCAGGATCTCGTCGATGAGGCCCCAATCCTTCGCCTCCTGCGGCGACATGAAGCGGTCGCGCTCCAGCGCCTCCTCGACCTCTTCCAGCGTGCGGCCGGTGTGCTGGACATAGATCTCGTTCAGGCGCCGCTTGAGCTTTTCGGTCTCGCGCGCATGGATCAGGATGTCGGTCGCCTGGCCCTGGAACCCGCCCGAGGGC
>JAFAFN010000032.1 GCA_023423475.1 Actinomycetes bacterium
TCTCGGTGTCCAGATCGTCGACGACTCGAGTGCGCCGATGACGACGCGGGGCTACCAGTTCCGCCCCTCGGTGAGCGTCGGGGTGGGACTGGCCGAGCCGGGTCTCGGGCCCGAGGAGCTGCTGCGCAGGGCCGACGTCGCGCTCTACCACGCCAAGTCGCTCGGTCGACGGTGCGCCGCGGAGTACGAGCCGTCGCTGGATGTCGCGGCACGCCGGCACGTCGACCTCGAGCCCGAGCTGCGACGGGCCCTCGACCAGGACGAGTTCGAGGTCCACTACCAGCCGGTCGTCGACCTGGCGACGGATCGTGTGGTCGGCGTCGAGTCGCTGCTGCGCTGGCGGCACCCCGAACGCGGCTTGTTGCTCCCCGCGGCGTTCCTCGACGAGGCCACCGCGAACGGCATGCTCGCCGAGATCGGCCGTCGGACCCTGCTGCAGGTCTGCGCGGACTTCGGCACAGGGAGCCACGAGGCGTTCGCGGGGCTCGACGTCGCGGTCAACCTGTCGACCTCGGAGCTCGTCGACGACCGGGTCGTGGAACGGGTCGGCGAAGCGCTCGACGGCGGCGGCCTGACCGCGGAGCGCCTGATCATCGAGATCACCGAGGACGTGATCGTCGACGACACGATCCGACGCACCATCGACCGGCTCCGCGGCCTCGGGGTCGAGCTGTCGATCGACGACTTCGGCACGGGCAACTCATCGCTGCGCCAGCTCGGCGCCTATCCGGCGAGCACCCTCAAGATCGACCGGAGCTTCGTCGAGCGACTGCCCCACGACCCGCAGGCCGAGGCGATCACCCGTGCGATCCTCGGTGTCGCCCGCAACCTGGGGCTGCGCACCATCGCCGAGGGCGTCGAGACCGACGGGCAGGCCGGCCTGCTGCGCAGCCTCGGCTGCGACCTGGCCCAGGGATGGCGCTACGCCAGGGCGATGCCCCTCGACGAGCTCGTCGCCTTCGTCGCTGCTCGGCGGACCTCGATGAACGTCGGTCGGCCCGGGGTGGTCCCGCCAGCGCCAGCGCAGGCCGGGCCGGACCAGGCCGGACCCGATCAGGCCGGACCCGATCAGGCCGAGAGGCGGGCGAGTGTGGCGTCGGCCTCGGAGATGATCGAGTCGAGCAGCTCCGCGACCGGCGGCAGGTCGTCGATCACGCCGACGACCTGACCCGTCGGAAGGATCCCGACCTCGGCATCGCCGTCGACCATCGCCGCCTTCGTCATCATCGGGGCGTTCGCCGCGAGCGCCATCTGCGCCCAGCTGAGCTCCTGGTCACGACGCATCTCGAGACCGGTCTTCGCCAGCGCCGGCAGGGACACCCCCGCCTGGCGCCCGAAGCGCAGCGCGTTCGACGCCGCCCGCGGGAAGCGGAGCAGTCCGGGTGAGCTCTCGAGCGCCTCGATCATCGCGGTGCGGATCACCCGCTGGGGTGCGCCGTCGATCGCCGAGGTGACGACGGTGCCGGTCAGCGGGGTCCCGAGGTAGATCGAGGTGATCTCGTCGGGCACCTGGCTCTCGGCGGTCAGGAGGAACCTCGTCCCCATCGCGACGCCGTGCGCTCCGTACGCCAGTGCGGCCACCAGGCCGCGCCCGTCGTGGAACCCGCCGGCGCCGAGCACCACGACGTCGGTGCCGGCGACCCCGTCGACCACGTCGGGCAGCAGCAACGACGTCGGCACCGTGCCGGTGTGTCCGCCGCCCTCTCCGCCCTGCGCGATGACGGCCTTGACGCCGAGCGCCGCGACCTTCTCGGCATGCCGCTTGGCGCCGACGGTCACGATCGTGACGACACCCGCGTCGTTGAGCTTGGCGACCTGGTCCGGCTTCGGCGCGGCGGCGAAGCTCGCGACCGGCACCTTCTCGGAGATGATCAGATCGAGTCGCTGCGCGGCATCGGGCTGGTTCGGCAGGAGGTTCACACCGAAGGGCTTGTCGGTGCGCGACTTCACCTTGGCGATCGCAGCCCTGAGCTCGTCGAGGGTCATCGTGGCGCTCGCCAGGATGCCGAGCCCGCCGGCGGACGACGTGGCGGCGGTCAGCTGCGCACCGGACACCCAGCCCATCCCGGTCTGCACGATCGGGTACTCGACACCGAGGAGCTCACAGGCCGGTGTGCGCAGCGACGGGTGCGTCACGGGTTCGGGACCTCCTTGTTGCGGAGCCCGCGAGGATCGAGGCGCTGGATCTGCTCCAGCTCGTCGAGGCTCGGCAGCCGCGTCACGGGCACGTCGTCGGGCACGACCAGGTCGAAGCCGGTGGCCTCGATGACCTCGGCCACGCTGACGTCGGGGTGCACCGAGCGCAGGCGCATGGTGGCCACGCCGTCGTCACCGGTCGCCTCGAAGTCGAACACGGCCAGGTTCGACACGACCCGTCGGACCTCGTGGAAGCGCGAAGCGACCGGACCGAGCTGGGCGGCGCGGTCGTAGCCGATGCCGCACACCACGTCGACGGCCTCGACGAACACCCGCGGGGAGTGGTTCGGGACCCAGTAGCTGGTGGTGTGGTTGATCGTGTTGCCGGGTGCGCCGCGGAAGCCGAGCAGCTGCTTGCGTGGCTGCGCCCAGTCGCCGATGGCGGCGATGTTCTGGTTGCCGTGGCGGTCGATCTGGGTGGCGCCCATCATCACGTGGCGCTTGCCCTGCCAGAGCAGGCCGAACATCTCGCGGTACGGGTTCCAGTGGGCGACGGTGCGCTGGGCGACACGCTCGGCCTCGGGCAGCGCGATCGGCGGGACCTGGTCGGGCGACTGCGGGTCCATCAGCGTGTAGTAGCCGTCGGTCAGCGCCAGGTGCGGTTCGAACGTCGCCGCGGCGAGTCGACCGCCGATGAGCGGCAGGTTGCCGATCGGGTTGCAGAGACGCTCGCCGTCGCCGCGGAACGCCTCGGCGATGGCGACGGCGCAGATGTCGGCACGTGTCACGTCGGTCGTCACGATGCTGCCTCCTGGGCTGCGGCGAGCTCCTCGACCTTGGCGCGGTAACCGGCCTCGTCGATGTCCAGGAACTCGGTGCGGAACTCGGTCCATGCCT
>JAFAFN010000323.1 GCA_023423475.1 Actinomycetes bacterium
CGGCGAGGTCGTCCACCACGACGGTGTCGATCGGCCCGTCCAGTCGGGTCGACGGCTCGAAGCCCAGGTTGCGCGACGCTTCGGACGCGAGATCGATGATCGCCTGCCGTGCGGAGTCCTCCGGTGAGCGACTCGCGTGCAGCTCGAAGATCGCGGTGCGGATCTCCTTGATGGTCGTGTCGAGATCGTCGACGGCCACCTGCATGCGCTCGGACGCTCGGGCGTCCTGCGACAGGCGCGCTGCGCTCTCGAGGCTGAGGCCGATCGCGAACAGCCGCTGGATGACCGTGTCGTGAAGGTCACGGGCGATGCGGTCGCGGTCCTCCATGACGATGACGTCGGCGACGCGGGCGTGCAGGCGGGCGTTGTCGATCGCGATGCCCGCAGCACTCGCGAGCGTGACGACCAGCTCCTCGTCCGCGTCGGTGAACGGTCGGCCGTCGACCTTGTCGCAGAGGTACAGGTTGCCGTACGCCTCACCCCTGATCAGCACCGGCGCCCCGAGGAACGAGCTCATCGGCGGATGGTGCGGAGGGAAGCCGCCGCTGTCGGGGTGGGCGGTCAGGTCGGGCAGCCGGAGCGGTCGAGGGTCACGGATCAGCCGACCGAGGATCCCGTGGCCACGGGGCAGCTCGCCGATCTCGGATCGGGTGGTGGGGTCGATGCCCACCGCGATGAAGTCGCTCAGTCCGATCCGCTGGTCGTCGAGCACGCCGAGGGCTCCGTACCTGGCCCCGACGAGCGCCGTGGCCGTCTCGGCGATGCGACGCAGCACCGTCGCCAGGTCGAGGTCCGAGCCGATGACCATGACGGCGTCGAGCAGGTGTCGGAGCTGTTCGGGGCCGGCGGGGCCGTGAGCGGGGGCGGGATGCTCCCCGTTGACGGGGACCGGGTCGGTCGTCGAATCCACGACGTGAGACCGTACGCGACACCGCCGCCCGGGTTCTGCCGGGCGGCGGTGCTCTGGTGGGCGAGCAGCGTGTGTTCGACCATACGGTCGATCAGGCGGCGGCGACCTTCCTGAGGTGGACGACACCGGCGATGGTGAGTGCGGCCATGAGGACGGCACCGGCGAGCGCGACCCAGGCGGCGATCCCTGCGATGGTGCCGATGGTGGACCAGGCGTAGCTGGTCAGCAGCAGCCCTCGCAGCGTCTCTCCCTTGAAGAGCGTGTCCCGCTGACCCCTGAGCTGGTCGGCGGTCGCCTGGAGCTCGGCGATCTCGTCCTCGCTCGCGCCGGCCGCCGTCGCCTCCTCGACCGCGGCGGCTGCGCCCCGGTCGTCGATCTCGGAGTAGGTCTTGCCGTCCGCGATCCCGGCCAGATGGCCCTCGATGTAGCTGGCGTAGGCCTCGGCCTGCGAGCCGGTGGTGACCTGCTCGCCCGCGTACTGCACCAGGTCGTCGCGGCCCTCGGCCTCGAGGTCGGCCCGGTCCGGGAAGAAGACGTTCTGCGACGAGAGCTCGCGGTGCACGTAGTCGTCCGAGAAGTTGGCACCCCAGAGCAGCAGGCCACCTGCGGCGAGCAGCACCACGGTGGTGATCACCCCGAAGCCGACGAGCACCCGGTCGATGGTGCTGCGCCGCAGCGGGATGACGGGATCCGCCGTCGCGGACGCCGTGGTGGCTGGGTCCTGGGTCGAGGTGTCGGTCGTCATGCTCGATCTCCCTTCGTCGGGTGATCCGGCGGCGATGGACTGGGAACCATCCCCTTGCAGGAACACCGGTTCGGGTTCCACCGTACGGACACCGGGGCCCACCTCGACAGGGTCGAAGGTCACCACTTCGGCAGCTGTGGCATCGCCCGCTGTGGGGCGGACGTCGGCCACCATGTGGGCGTGTGTTTCAGCGCTGAGGCCAGCTTCGTCGGAGCCGCGGTGGTCACCGCCGCAGGGGTCGGATCGCTCGCGATGGTCAAGGACCGTCGAGAGGTGCCGATGGCGGCGTTGCCGCTGCTCTTCGGCATCCACCAGGCGCTCGAGGGCTGGACCTGGCTCGAGCTGGAAGGGCGGGGGACCGCCATGTTGTCCGGTCCCGGCGTGCACTCGTGGGTGATCTTCGCCTGGGCGCTGCTGCCGATCTACGTGCCCTGGGCGGTCTGGCTGATCGAACCCGACGAGCGTCGTCGACGCTGGATGTCGGTGCTGATGGCCATCGGCGGGCTGCTGGCGGTGTTCATGCTCTACCAGGCGCTGCAGCCGGAGATCGCCGTGAGGGTGGTGAACCACAACCTCGACTACCACCTGGGACTGCCGTTCGCCGGGTGGGTGCTCGCCGTGCCGTACGTCCTCGCGACATGTCTGACCCCGGTCCTGAGCTCGCACCTGTGGATCCGCGTGTTCGGTGTCGGCAACTTCCTCGCGATGTCGGCCGCGGCGATCATCGAGGCGCGGGACTACTCGTCGATCTGGTGCACGCTCGCGGCGTTCCTCAGCCTGATCATCTTCGTGCACTACTGGGAGCAGCGACGGGTCCGCCTGGCGGGCGGTGGGCTCGACAATCCAGCAGCCAGCCCGGCCTGAGGGCACCGACAGCCAGCCCGGCTTGAGGGCAACGTCAGCCAGTCCGGCCTGAGGGCGCTGCCTGCCAGTCCGGCCTGAGGGCGCTGCGGGGGTTCGTGGGCGGTACTCAGGGAACCTTCAACTTCGATGTCGACACTGCTGGTGGACATCGACACAGAAGGAATGGACGCATGAACAAGGTGAAGAAGTCGGCGGTCGCCGCAGGTCTCACGGTCGGACTGCTCGGGGGCGGGGCCGCCGGGGCGATCCTCGGTTCCGGGGGTGTCTCGGGCGCTCAGGAGGAGACGACCACCACGGTCGCGCCGGCGCCCGAGGACGGCGCGGCACAGGGCAGGGGCGAGCGGCCCGACCCGTCGGCGCGGCTCGGTGAGACGTTGGCCCCGCTGGTCCAGGACGGGACGATCACCCAGGAGCAGGCCGACAAGGTCATCGAGACGCTGATCGCCTCGAGACCCGAGGGCGGCGGGCCCGGTGGACACGGTGGCGGACCTGGCGGACGCGGCGGGTTCGGTGGAGGGTTCGGCGGTGAAGCGGCTGCCACGGCGCTCGGCATCACCGTCGACGAGCTGCGCACCGCGCTGCGCGACGGGCAGAGCATCGCCCAGGTCGCGGAGTCCAAGGGCGTGGCGATCGAGACGGTGATCGACGCGATCGTCGCGGAGCGCACCGCGAAGATCGAGGAGAAGGTCACCGCCGGCGACCTCACCCGGGAGGAGGCCGACGAGAAGCTCGCGGCGCTCCGTGAGCGTGTCACCGAGCAGGTGAACTCGACCCGTCCTGCACGCGGCGAGAAGCCGGCCGACGCCCCGGATGCTCCCGAGGGCGGCGACGAGGCTCCTGCCGAGGACGGTGCGGGCGGCTGACGCCGTTCAGCGCGCGGTCAGCAGCGACCGGGCTCAGACGAAGCGGAGGTGGTCGCCGTCACCGACGGCGACCAGCCGTCCGCGGAGTCGGGTGCCCACGTAGGGGATGCGGCGGGACTCCTGCCCCGGGCCCGCAGCGATCAGCTCCTCGGCCGAGGGATCCACGACGACCAGGCCGTCGTGGAGCACCTCGCCGGTGCGGAACACCGCGGCGGGCACGTCCCTGAGCTTCCCGAGCACCTCGCCGAGCGCCCACTCCCGTTCGGACGCGACGGTCAGCGTCGCCGCCAGGAACTGGTCAGCTGCGTCGAGACCCGGACCTTCGTTGCCGGCGACGGGCGCGTTGTGGTCGCTCGCGATGACGTCGACCCGGTCGAGCACCGCATCGAGCAGCGCCGACCGTGCGGCCTCGACGTCGAGCAGCCGCCGGACCTCATGGAGTCGTTCACCATCGGTCTCGACGAGCTGCCCGACGACCCCGCCTACCGGAGCGAGGAGCACCAGCTCTTCGCCCCGAACATCTGGCCGGACGACCATCCGGAGCTGCGGCTCGCGATGGTGCGGTACTACGGGTGGGTCGAGCGGCTCGCCCACCGGCTCACCTCGCTCATGGCCGAGGCGCTCGGGATGCCCGCGGACCACTTCGAGCCGTTCACCGACCACTCGATGGACACGCTCCGGGTCAACTGGTTCGAGGGCGACGACGTGGTGCAGGCGAACCAGTTCGGCATCGGCGCGCACACCGACTACGGCGTGACCACGCTGTTGCTCGCGGACCAGCAGCCCGGGCTCCAGGTCTTCGTCGACGGTCGCTGGCAGGACGTGGTGCCCGTCGAGGGGGCGTTCATCGTGAACCTCGGGGACCTGATGGCACGTTGGACCAACGACCGGTGGCGTTCGACGTTGCACCGGGTGCTGCCCGTGCAGGCGGTCGGCAGCGGCACCGCCCGCCGGCGCAGCGTGCCGTTCTTCCACGAGGGGAACTTCGACGCACTCGTGGAGTGCCTCCCGACGTGCACCGGACCCGACCGCCCGGTGAAGTACCCGCCCATCACCGGGGGACAGCACGTCCAGGCCAAGATCCTCGCCGGCCGCCTGCTCGAGGTGGCGGGAGCCGAATCGACCATCGGGGACCGGTCGGCGGCACTGCTCGACGAGCGCGACGCGACCTGAGGGCGGCGCCCGGCCGGTCCCGTGGGATCGCTCAGAGGAGTCCGGCGATCCAGTGCACGAGCTTCGGACCGAAGATCGAGCAGACGACGATCAGCACCACCATGATCACGCCGGCGATGATCCACGTGCGCGTCGGGATGCGGCCGTCCTCGGGGATGCCAGGGATGTGCCGGCGGATGAAGCGGGTGGCCGTCGCCGCCCACTTGAAGGGCAGCAACGACAGGCCGACGAGCAGCAGGATCCAGCCGGGGCCCACCACCGGGAGCGGCAGCAGTGCGATGCCGATCGCCATCACCGCGAACCCGGCGACCATCCGTCCGACCCTCGACGACAGCGTGCGTCGGGTGAGGTCGGCCACCTCGTGGGCCTCGTGCTCGACCCATTCCTTCGCGCCGTGGTGCGGGTCCGTGGTGGCGTCCGGGCCGGTGTCCGGAGTGTCGGGCGACGAGGTCATCGGGCCCCCGAGGCTACCGGTGCCCCGACGAGGCCCGGCAGCCCGGGCTCACCCTCCGGCGACGGCGTCGCGGCAGGGGCCGACGGGTGGCTCGATGACGACCTCGGAGTTGAACTCGGAGTAGTCGATGGTGACCTCCTCCGCTCCGATGGTGGTGCCGAGGCGCCGGATCACGTCGCCGCTGAACCAGACGGTCGTGGGGCCGACCTCGGTGGGGTACTCGAGCTCGAACCAGCTCAGCTCGCCGGGCGAGAGGCCCTCGAGCGCGGCGACGGTCGCGGCGTTCGGCGCCAGCTCGACACGGGTCACGCGGATGCCGTCGAGATCGACCTCGGTGCGCTCCACCTCGGCGCCGTGATCGAGCAGTGCCCCGAGGACCGCGGCCGACGACACGCCGAACGAGGCCCGGCGATGCTCGGGGAGCACGGTCGACACGGTGGTCTCGTCCGCCGTCACCTCGCAGCCGACGTCGCCGATCTGGAGGTTCGATGCTCGCTCCTCGGTGCCGTCGGGGTAGGTCGTCACACCGGTCACCTCGGCGTCGTCGCCGTCGACGCGGATCGACGAGCGGCGGATGACCGCGTCCGGACCGGCGGACTCGATGACCATCTCGCCGCGCAGCGACCGGATCTCGCCGAGCACGGTCGTGGTGGACGCTGGCGGATCCGCCGGATCCGCCGGGTCAGTCGAGCCGTTCGAGCCGGCCAGGACCACCGCCGCGACCGCAGCGATCGCGAGCACGGCCGCTGCGGCGCCGAGCAGCCGGCGCCCGCGGCGATCGGATCGACCCGTCGCCGGGTCGGACGGGTGCTCGAACAGGTCGGTGTCGTGGTCGGTGGTGGTCATGGCGTGCTCCAGGATCGATCGGTGGCGGTCCGATCCCCGGTGCGGTGGTGGATCGTCCGTCGTCGGATCGATCGCGCCGAGCAGGTCGTCGAGCTCGTCGTCAGGCGAGTGCATCGTCGTCCCCCTCTCCTTGCCGGGAATCGACCGACACCTGTCGGGCGCCCGCCGGATCTTTCCCTGCCGGATGGTTCCCGGCCTGATCATTCCCGGTGAGCCCGTCGGCCAGCCGCCGTCGGACCTTGTGCAGCCGCATCGACACCGCGTTCGGTGTGCGGTCGAGCAGCTCGGCGATCTCGTTGACGGCGAGACCGTCCCAGTAGCGCATGATCACGACTTCTCGGTCGGCGTCGTCCAGCTCGGCGACCGCGGCACGCAGTTGGTCCCGACGGTCGTCGGGCCCGGTGCGGTCGAGCTCGACGACCGGACCACGTTGCTCGGCGCCGAGTCGGGCTCGGAGCCGCCGCGCCCGTCCGACCGAGCGGTGGTGGTTGGACAGCACGTG
>JAFAFN010000345.1 GCA_023423475.1 Actinomycetes bacterium
CCCTTGGCCAGCTCGACGCCGTCGACGACGAGCGCGCCGTCCACGATCGTCAGTGCCGCGCCGTTCGTGATGCGGTCCATGACGTCGCGACCGACGTCGTCGATGAGCGGGATGCCCGCCTCGACCACCCGCATCGGGCCGCTGTTCGGGTACCGACCGGAGATGGACGGCGACGCGTTCACGACCGCCACGACACCCGAGGCCGCGAGACCCTCGCCCGCCACCCGATCGAGGTCCTGGTGGTCGATGACGGCGATGTCACCCGGGCCGAGCGTCTTGATCAGGTCCTTGGTGCGCCGGCCGACCCTGGCCGTCCCGGACACCTCGACGGCGGGGCCATCGGCGGGTCGAGCATCAGTGGTGGATCGACGCGTCGATGGGGGCTGCTGCATGGGTGTGGGGCCTCGGCTCCGGGACCGGAGGTTCCGAGTAGGACTGCGATGGTAGTTCAACTCCACCTCCGCACCGGTGTTGCCGCCGGTGTCCGAGGACCCTCTCAGGTGGGCGTCCCGGCCCGTCGGCCGAGCCGGTCGAACCACCGCAACGGGGCGACCGACTCGATCACCTTCGAGAACGAGACCCGCTCGCTCACGAGGTTCATCGCCAGCAACCCGACCAGGACCCCGACACGGACCCACTGGCTCTGGCTGATCACCACGGCGAGCCCGATCGAGGCGCCGAGCGGGTTCGCACCCGCGTCGCCGAGCATGAGTCGCTCCCGCAGGTCCGGGACCAGGATGCCGCAGGCGGCGGCGATCACGACCACCATCCCGGTGAGGTCGTAGGGGATCCCGACGTCGAACGCGGTGGCGACGGTGAGGGCGCCGCCGCAGCACAGCGCGACCTTGGTGACCCGTCCGGGTGCACGGTCGAAGAGGTTCGCGAGGTTGGCCGCCAGCGCCACGATCGCGCCGTCGACGAGCAGCCAGGTGACCGAGCCGCCGGAGATCGGATGAACCGCCACGATGGCGATCGCCGGGCCGACGACCATCTTGAGCGACCCCGCGCTCATGCGGCCCGACAGCAGCGCCCGGACGTGGCCGCGGTAGCCGGAGGTGCCCCGGTCGACCGCCACGTCGTCGATCACGCCGAGCAGGCTGAACCCGGTCACCGCCATCGCGGTCAGTGCGAGCGAGGACTGCGCAGGACCCGGAGCGTCGGGGCCGACGGCGGCGACCAGCACCACCACGGCGGTCGAGCAGAACACCGCGAGCGGCAGGACCAGGCCGACCGCGGTCGGCAGCTGGACGCCCCGGTAGTTCTCCCGCAGGAAGACCGGCCGGTCGAACATGTCACCGAGCCCGTTCCACAGCAACCAGCCGAAGAGCGCGCCGAGCACGGCGCCGACGACGAGGATCATCTGCGCCGGCCACCACGGGCTGCGTCGAGCAGCTCCCGGGCGTGCTCGTTGGCCGAACCGCTCTCGGGCGATCCCGACAGCATCCGCGACAGCTCGACGACCCGTTCGTCGTCGTCGAGCTGCGACAACGAGGTGGTGACCGCCGACGCAGAGGTCGTCTTCTCGACGCGGACCTGGTCGTCCGCCGCCGCGGCGACCTGCGCCAGGTGCGTCACGACCAGGACCTGGCGACCGCCGCCCAGCTCGGCGAGCGCGCGCCCGACCGCCACCGCGGCGGCACCGCCGATCCCCGCGTCGACCTCGTCGAAGACCATCGTCGGAGGACCCTCGGACAGCACGAGCCGCAAC
The DNA here is from genome assembly GCA_023423475.1 of Actinomycetes bacterium. GTDB lineage: Bacteria > Actinomycetota > Acidimicrobiia > Acidimicrobiales > Microtrichaceae > JAFAFN01. Next base: position 1,709 of record JAFAFN010000345.1, read on the forward strand.
GCGAGCATCACCCGCGACAGCTCACCGCCCGACGCGACCTTCGACACGCTCGCGGGGACGCCGCCGGCGTAGGTCGCGAAGCGGAACTCGACCGCCTCACCGGCGCCGGGCAGCTCGTCGGAGTCATCGACGGCGACCTCCATGACCGCACCCGGCAGTGCGAGGTCACCGAGGTGGGCCATCACCGCCTCGGCGAGCGCCGGGGCCGCTGCCCGACGGCGTCGCCCCAGCTCGGCACCGAACTCGAGCACACGCGACTCGGCTGCTGCGAGCTCGACGGTCAGGCGCTCCCGCGTCTCGTCGTGGGCGGCGAGCTCGGCGAGGCGCTCCCCGATCTCGGCACGGTGGGCGAGCACGTCGTCGATGGTGTCGCCGTACTTGCGCCGCAACGTCGTCAGTCGTTGACGACGCTCACCGATGGCTGCCAGGCGCTCCTCGTCGGGCTCGATCGACTCCCCGAGCGAGCGCAGCTCGCTGGCGCAGTCCGACAGCTCCGCCACCAGGTCGACCAGGCGCACCGTCACCTCGTGGAAGGGCGCTCGGCCCTCGAGCCGTGCAGCGGCGCGGGCGACCTGGTCCCCCGCTCCCCCGTCGTCGGACAGCAACGACACGGCGAGCTCCGCGGCACCACGATGGGCGACCGCACCGGCGAGCAGGTCCTCTTCGTCACGGAGGCGCTCGTCCTCGCCGACCTCCGGTGCGACGGCATCGATCTCGTCGATCTGGAAGCGCAGCAGGTCGATCTCACGCGCACGGGTCCGGTCGTCGCCGCCCAGCGCGTCGATCGAGCGGCGGATGGCCGCGACCCGGCCACGGGCCTCGACCAGGGGCGACCGGTCCACTCCGGCGAAGCGGTCGAGGGCGTCGCGCTGGGTACGCGGCTGGGTCAAGGCCTGCTGTGCGTGCTGACCGTGCACCTCGAGCAGCGTCGCGCCCAGCTCGGCCAGTGCCGACGCTGTCGACAGCTCACCGCTGACGTAGGCGCGCGAACGTCCCTCGGCAGGTACGACGCGACGCAGCACCCACTCGTCGTCACCCACGGCGAAGAGGCCCTCGACCACCGCGGCGGACGCCCCGGGCCGGACCCGGGAGGGGTCGGGCCGCTCCCCGAGCAGCAGGTTGATCGCCTCGACCACCATCGTCTTGCCGGCGCCCGTCTCGCCGGTGAGCACCGTCATGCCGGGCCCGAACGCGAGACGGGCGGACTCGATGACACCGAGGTTCTCGACCGCCAACTCCACCAGCACGACCGTCGAGCGTAGAGGACCGTGACCTCGCGGCGATCGACCTGGGCTCAGCGCTCGGACAGCCCGAACTTCGATCGCAGCACGGCGTGGAAGTCGTGGTCGCCGAAGGTCACCAGGCGTGCGGGCGAGCCGCTGCCGGTGCAGCGAACCGAGTCGCCCGGTGCCAGCGCCCCTCCCGCGCGACCGTCCACGGACACACCCGCGTCGCGATCGCCGCCGACGGTCACCCGGACCTCGCAGTCGGGCTGCAGCACGAGGGATCGGTCGAAGAGCATGTGCGCGGCGACCGGCGACATGAGCACCGCCCGATGGCGGGGGTCGATGATCGGCCCCCGGACCGAGAACGCGTAGGCGGTCGACCCCGTCGGCGTGGCGAGGATCAGACCGTCGCTCACGTACGACGTGAACGGCTGGCCGTCGAGCTCGACGTCGAGGCGGATCGTGTGGCCCATCTCCGACTTCTCGATGACCGCCTCGTTCAGTGCCGTCAGCTGCTCCACCTCGGCACCCACACGATGCACGGAGACCTCGAGCCGCAGTCGCTCCTCGATCGAGTACGAGCCTGCGAGGAAGCGCTTGAGCGCCATCCGCAGGCCGGACGGCTCGACCTCGGTCAGGTAGCCGAGCTGCCCGAGGTTGATCCCGAGCACGGGCACCTCGTCGAGCGCGACCAGGTCGACCGCCCGCAGCATCGTGCCGTCGCCGCCAAGGCTGACCATCAGGTCGAGACCCGCGGAGAGCTGCGCCTCGGCCACGCCGAGCTCGCTGCGGTCGAGCGCTGCAGCCTGCTCGTCGGACAGGCGGACCTCGTGTCCACGGGCGGTCAGCCAGTCGATGGCGTCGAGGGCGAGCTCGTGGCCGCGCTCGTGGTACACGAACAGGCCGATGCTGCTCACGTCGCCCCCTGGAGCGTCGGGCCCGCCACGACCTCGTCGATCAGCTCCGTGGTGGCGGTGGGCAGCTCGCCGGGCTCGCCGATGTCGGCACCGCCGGGCGCGGGCCCACGACGCAGGAGCATCAGGAACTCGACGTTGCCGTCGGCGCCGTGGATCGGTGAGCGGCACAGTCCGGTGACCTCTGCGCCGTCGACATGGGCGGCGAGCGCCACCCGTTCGAGCGCGCCGCGCCACTGCTCCGGGTCGATGATCACCCCTCTGGCCTTGCTGGCCTCCTTGCGACCGGCCTCGAACTGCGGCTTCACGAGCAGGACCATCCAGCCGTCCTCGGCGCAGCAGCCGACGAGCACCGACATGACCACGGTGAGCGAGATGAACGACAGGTCCGCGACCACCGCGTCGAACGGCCCGAGCGATGACGGATCGACGTGACGAAGGTTGGTGCGCTCGAGCACCTCGACCCGGTCGTCCGAGCGGATCCGCTCGTGGAGCTGCCCGTGGCCGACGTCGAGCGCCACGACCGACGCAGCGCCGTGCTGCAGCAGCACGTCGGTGAACCCGCCCGTCGAGGCACCGGCATCGAGCGCCCGCACACCCGTGGGGTCCAGATCGAAGCGTTCGAGGGCACCGAGGAGCTTCTCGGCGCCGCGACCGACGAACCGGGCGGGTTCGCCCGTGACGAGCACGGCGTCACCCGGCGCGACCTGATGCGCCGACTTCGACGCGATCGCTCCGCCGACCCGGACCCGCCCCGCGTCGACGAGCGCCTGCGCCTGGGTCCGGCTGTCGGCCAGGCCTCGTCGCACCAGTTCTGCGTCCAGTCGTCGGCGCACCCCGTCAGACTACCGACGGTCACCCGGCGTACCGGTGTCCACCACGTCGTCGACCAGCGCTGCCAGGTCAGCCGCGACCCAGCGCGGCTGCGGCACCACCGGGAGGTCCTCGACACGGGTGACCCCGCTGAGGACCAGTCCGAAGTCGGCGCCCAGGGCGACCGCGAGCCCGCCGTCGGTCTCGGGCTTGTCGCCGACCACCACGTCGACGGGACCGTGACGCTCCACCAGGAGCGTCACGGTCACGTCGTGCGGCTTGCCGGCGACCTCGGGCACCCGCCCCGCCGCGGTGGCCACCGCGGCGACGAGCGCCCCGTTGCCCGGGAGCAGCCTGGGGCCGTCCGGGCCGCTCACCGGGAAGGTCGCGTCGTCGTTCGTCGCGAGGAACCTCGCACCGGAGCGCACGGCGTCCGCTGCCATCCCGACACGGGATCGGTCCCAGCGACTCGACGCGCCGACGACGACCGCGCCGACGCCGGCGACGGGCCGTCCGTCGGGGACCTCGAACACGTCGATGGCATCCAGTCCGGCGGCCGCCAGCACCTCGACCAGCGTCGGGTCGCCCAGCACGAGGACGCTCGAGCCGGGATCGCAGGCCGCAGCAGCCGCGTCGGCCGAGGTCACCACCGGGCACTCGGGCACGCCGAGTGCGACCAGCTCCGCCTGCTTCTTCAGCGGCGACTGTGCGTGGTTGGTGCAGAACACCACTCGATGTCCGGCGTCGAGCAGCCGGTGGACCGCCTGGTCGGCACCGGGCACGAGGGTCGCCCCACGCCACACCACTCCGTCAAGGTCGATCGCCCAGGTACCCACGGCCCGAAGACTTCCACAGTCCGGAGCCGGGTTTTCCCGCACCGCAGCGCCTGTGGGAACCTGTGGCCTGATCGACAGCGGGTCGGACCTCCGGCCCAGGACGCGACAGTGGAGGAGCGACGCGTGGACGAGCAGATGCTGAAGAAGGTGCGTGACGACGACGGGTTCATCGCCGCACTCGACCAGAGCGGGGGCAGCACGCCGAAGGCGCTCAAGCTCTACGGGATCGAAGAGGACCAGTACTCGGGCGACGAGGAGATGTTCGACCTCATCCACCGGATGCGGAGCCGGATCATCACCAGCGCACCGTTCGACGGCACGCGCATCCTCGGCGCCATCCTCTTCGAGCAGACCATGGACCGTGAGATCGACGGCGTCGGCACCGCCGAGTACCTGTGGACCGTCAAGGACGTCGTGCCGTTCCTCAAGGTGGACAAGGGCCTCGCGGACGAGGACCAGGGCGTCCAGATCATGAAGCCGATCCCCGACCTCGACGAGCTGTGCCAGCGTGCGGCCACCAAGGGCGTGTTCGGCACCAAGATGCGCTCGGTCATCAAGACCGCCGATGCGGCGGGCATCGAGGCCCTCGTGGCCCAGCAGTTCGAGTTCGGCCGTCAGATCCTGGCCAACGGCCTCGTGCCGATCATCGAGCCCGAGGTCGACATCAACAGCCCGTCGAAGGCCGAGGCCGAGGAGCTGCTGAAGGCTCGCATCCTCGCCGAGCTCGACGGTGTCGACGAGCCCATCATGTTGAAGCTGACCCTGCCCGAGACCGACGGCTTCTACTCCGAGCTCGTCGCCCACCCCAAGGTCCTCAGGGTCGTGGCGCTCTCGGGTGGTTACAGCCGCGAGGAGTCCAACGCTCGGCTGTCCCGCAACCCGGGCGTCATCGCCAGCTTCTCGCGTGCCCTCACCGAGAGCCTCTCGGCACAGCAGGACGACGCGCAGTTCGACACGGCGCTCAACGAGACCATCGAGAGCATCTTCCAGGCGTCCAAGACCTGAGTCGCCCTCACCAGCACGACGACCACGGGGGAGCGCACATCGCGCTCCCCCGTGTCGCGTACGGCGTTCCCCGCGGAGCGTGCAGCGGGCCTCAGATCAGGGAGTCGATCCTCGCCGGGGTGTCGAGGAAGTCGGGGGCCGCCCGATCGATCCGCTCGAAGAGCGACCGCGCCTGCGGGACGTCGCCGGCACGCTCGTAGAGATCGGCCAGCGCATAGGCCCGACGCAGATGGTGCTCACTCGGGTGCTTCGGCAGACGGAAGCCCTTGGAGAGCAGGCGGATCGCCGAGGCGAGCTCGCCCTGGTCCGCCAGCGCACCAGCGGCCACGATGCGTCCCTCGGCCATGAGCGGAC
>JAFAFN010000412.1 GCA_023423475.1 Actinomycetes bacterium
GCACTGGGGTGCCAAGGGCTGGGAGACCATCACCTTCGACGAGCCGATCCACATGGAAGCCGGCGAGCAGCGGGTGATCTGGATCACGACGACCGACCAGCGCGACATCGCTCGCCAGGGCGACTACTTCGTCGAGCCGAACAACGTGTCACCCGGCGGGCTCATCACCGCCCAGTACCCCTCGTCGAGATACAACGCGAACGGCTACGAGCCCGGGACCGAGAACATCCCGCCGATCTCGACCTCGCCGACGACGTCGTACTGGCTCTTCCCGCTCGCCACTGCCGCGGCGGGCTGACCGCCGCTCGCAGGATCAGCCCGGTGGGGCGGTGACCGGCACGGTCGTCGCGGTGGTGCCACTGCCGACCATCGAACCGATCGTCCCTGCGACGAGCCCGGCGAGGACCAGGACGATCAGGATGATCGCCAGGACCTTGGGCCGCTGACTCTGCTTCGGCTTCGAGGCGCCGCCTGGTGTCTTCGGCGTGACGCGCCCGCCACCGGTCTGGCGCGACATCAGTCCTCGCCCCTGTGGTGATCCAGCCCCGGATCGTCGACGCTCGTCCTGCGGGTCGTGCTGTCCGTCGCGGAGCGAGCGAAGGCGAACACGCCGATGGCGACGACGCCGACCAGCGACACGATCATGATGACGACCAGGGTTCCGTTCACCGAGCCCACCGTACCCGGCCCGGCAGGCCGCTTGGGTACGCTGCCACGCCGGGGCCGGTAGCTCAGTTGGTCAGAGCAGGCGACTCATAATCGCTCGGTCGCGGGTTCGATCCCCGCCCGGCCCACCGGGATTCGAGCACTCCGTGCATGACTCGATGACTTGTTGTCGGTAGGGTTCCCCGGGCTGTCACACTCTCGGGCCGGCGGGCGAACATCGCCGGGTCGACACCACCACTTGGGGGAAATGCACATGTCTCGGACCCGTTCACTGCTCGCGGTCGCCATCGCCGCCGTCGCACTGCCGCTCATCGCTGCGTGCACCCCGCCCACGACCAACCCCGGCGGCGGCACCATCGCCGCGGGCTGCTACGACTCCGTCGACGTCGATGCGCCGGATCTGCGCTTCAATGGCGTCGCCAACGTCCTCAACAACCTCGATGTCGCGTGGAACTGGTCGACGCTCGCACCCTCGACGAACGGCACCTGCACCGGCTCGGCTCCGGGAGCGCCGTACGCGTTCACCCTCGTGACCGCCGCCGACCAGGCCGCTGCCGACGGTGCGTGCACCGGGCTCGGGCTCACCACCGCCTCGCGCCTCAACACCTCGTACACGACGTTCCCGGCCAACGCCTGGATCTGCAACCCGCCCGCCGCCGCCTGCGCGGCCGACACCACCGATCTGAGCCGCGCCGGCACCTCCGGGTGCCGGCTCGTTCGCGTCCGGGCAGCCCGGACACACGGCCGAGCTTCAGACGCCCCGGTCGTCCAGCCAGACGGGAGCAGAGTCGAGCAGGAAGCGACTGACGTCGAGACACCGCTCGAGGATGTCGCAGAGCATCTCCTCGCCCAGATAGATCTGCGTCACGCTCACGAGCACCCGCGCGACCACGGTGAGGGTGCGCTCCGAGGGGTCGGTGACCGTCGCGAAGGAGTCGACCGCGGACACCTCGACGGGAAGGTCCGGGCCACCGATGCCGGCGATCTCGGTCGCGAGCAGCAGCAGGTCAGGGCATCGAGGCAGCGGCGGCAACGACCAGGTGAAGGTCAGCGGCAGGACGTGCTGCTCGTCGGGCTCGTCCCCCTCGGGCAGCGCGAGGACCTGGTCCTCGAACGCCATGACGGTCCGGGGGTCGATCTCGAGTGCGAAGTGGAACTCGAGCGGCCCGCCGCACGCCTCTTCGGGGTGGAGGTCGACCTCCCACGCCTGGCGCATCGAGTAGGTCTCGACGAAGTGGCGCTCGTCGTGGATGTGGAAGCCGTGATCGGCGGCGTGGTTCTTCAGGTCGGCGACGAAGCCAGCAACATCGAGCAGTGACACGCCCACCAGAGTGCCAGCACTGAGGGCCTGCGGCGAGCCGGGGCGGCGGGGAGCGGTCCCCGCCGATGGTCGGCCCGCCTACGATCCGGGCGTGTCCGATCGCAGCGCATCCGCTCACGATGAGGTGACCCGACTGCTCGACCGCACCGCCGAGGCGGTCGCCGCGGCGCTCGGCCGCCATCTCGAGACACACCGTGACACCTGGCGCGAGCGGGGAGAGCGCCCCGGCCAGTACCGGCTCGACCTGGTGGCGGACGCCGCGGCGCTCGAGGTGCTGCGCCGAGGTGGGGTCGGCATCCTCTCCGAGGAGTCAGGACTCGAGGCACCCGACGCCGACATCGTGGTGGTGGTCGACCCGGTGGACGGCTCGACGAACGCGAGCAGGGGGCTGCCCTGGTACGCGACCAGCCTCTGCGCGGTCGACGCCGACGGCCCCCTCGCTGCGCTCGTGGTCAACCTGGCGACGGGCACCCGCTACAGCGCCGTGCGCGGCGAGGGCGCCCGTTGCGACGGACGTGCGATCCGGGCCTCGGCGGTCACCGACATCGGTGACGCGATGCTGATCCTCAACGGCTACTCACCGGAGTACCTGTACTGGAAGCAGTACCGAGCGCTGGGCGCCACCGCGCTCGACCTGTGCAGCGTGGCCGACGGGCGCGTCGACGGCACGATCGACTGCGCCGACAGCGCGCTCGGGCCCTGGGACTACCTGGGCGCCATGTTGATCCTGGGTGAGGCAGGCGCATCGATCGCCGACGCGCAGGGTCGCGAGCTCGTCGTGCTGGACCACGCAGCTCGGCGCACGCCGGTCTCGGCGGCGACCCCCGAGCTGTTCGAGGTCCTGCTCGACGCCCGGCGCCGCCAGCCGAGCTGGTGACCGGCGCCGCACCGCTCGATCCGACCCGCGCGAACTGCGGAGGAACTTCCGGAGCCGGCCTCTAGGGTGGTCCGGTGCTCGACCGTGTCCACCTCCTCGCACTCCGTGTCTTCGGCATCCTGCCGCGGCGCGTGCGTCGGATCCTGGTGCGACTCGGCTCACCGAAGTACACCGTCGGTGCCATCGCCATCGTGCAGCGCGACGACGGGGCGATCATGCTGGTCCGCCACAGCTACTGGAAGCGCTGGGGCACACCCGGCGGGCTCGCCAAGCGGCACGAACGGCCCGAGGTCGCCGTGGTGCGAGAGACCCGCGAAGAGGTCAACCTCGACATCGAGCTGATCGGCGAACCGGCAGTGGTCGTCGAACCCGTGCCGCACCGCGTCGACGTCGTCTACTTCGCCCGTCCCGCGGCAGGGGCGTCGTTGGCCGAGGTCCGGCCGTCGTCGCCGGAGATCGAGCGCATCGAGTGGTTCCAGCTCGACGCCATCCCCGTCCTGCAGCCCGAGACGGTCACCGCGCTGCGTGCACTCGCGGCGCTCGGTCACCTCGATCTGAGCCGGAGCCGACTCGCCGGCTGATTCGGCTGGCCGGTCTGGTGCGCCGAGTCGGTAGCATCGCCACCCCGGGCGCGTAGCTCAGTTGGTCAGAGCACCTGGTTTACATCCAGGGAGTCGGGGGTTCGATTCCCTCCGCGCCCACCGCCATCCGCACCTGCGCCGTGCTTTCATCGGCCGACAGGTCGGTCAGGTCGCCCCGCTCGCACGGTCCCGCGCGGACTCGACGGGCAGCAGCACGGCGCCGACGAGGAAGCACACCGCACCGAGGAAGGTGCCGGTGTTCACCAGTGCGATGTTCGCCGTCTCTCCCGTCGTGCGCAGCGCCCGTGCCCCGATGGCGGAGAGGCCGAACGCGATCGATCCGACCATGTTCAGCGCGGCGATCCACCAGCCGACGCTCCCGTCGGGGCGGGGCAGCACGCGGTGGTTGGCCTCGGAGTAGGCGAGCCAGCTCGCCACGAGGAAGCAGATCGAGCCCCACACGTCCGGCGCCCAGACAAGGTGCCGCACCTGGCCCGCCGAGAGGTCGGCCCGGGTCGCGGCGAAGGTGCTGACGTTGAACCACACCGTGCCGACGAGCTGCACCGCGCCCGCCCACCAGTCGATGCTGCGGGGCCGCCACCCGACCAGCGCCGCGAGCCGACGAGGGCGGGGCGAGTCGGGGGTGACGCCGGTCGGTGCGCTCGCCGACTCGTGGAACTGCAGGAAG
>JAFAFN010000432.1 GCA_023423475.1 Actinomycetes bacterium
GGGGACGCCCCCGTGGCGCGTCCCCGTCCCGGTCGTGGCGGTTGCGCAGGACCCTCGTGTCGTGTCAGAGTACGCCGACTGTTAAGGGTGCTTACTATCCCCAAACAGGAACCCCTGATACGGAGGAGACCAAGAATGCACAGCTCTTCGGAGAGCAACCGACGGGCCGGCGCCGTGCGCCTGGCGCTGCTCGGGCTGGCTGTCATGGCGGTGGCAGCAGCTTGTGTGCCGACCCCCAACCCCGGCACGACGACCACCACGTCGACCACGGCGTCGACGACCACCACCACCGAGGCACCCAGCGACATCGTGGTGACCGATGCGAACCTGGCATGGGCCTACAGCCAGTACGCGCAGTACGGCGTCTTCGCCCCCTGGTCGATGGAGGCCACCGGCGAGCGTGTCTCCATCACCACCGCCAACGGCCAGGACATCACCGGCCTGCCCGCCGAGGCCGGCCGCACCTACAACGTCGGCAACTTCTCCGGCGGCACCGGCTCGCTCGACCCGGTGACCGGCGAGGGCACCATCTCGTGGGGTGATACCGGCGACTGGACGCTGAACGCCTACCCGACGCTGCCCGCCGCTGGCGCGCCGGACGAGACCCTGCGTGACCCGATCCTGACCATCGACGCCGACGGCAGCGGTGTGCTGAGCTTCGAGGTCTTCATCCCCGCAGCCCTCGACATGAACGGCGACCCGGTCCCCGCGGTCGGCCCGACCCGTGTCGACATCGCCGACTTCGACGACCTGTCGCAGTTCACGGCGACCTCGCTGAAGGCCACCCCGAACTTCGCCGGTCGCGTCTACACCCCGGAGGCGGGCCAGTCCCCGTTCAACGCCTGCGGTGGCACCGGCGGCTCGTGGCCGTCGGCCTGGATCGACTTCCTCCCGACCTCGGTCCGTGCCCACTACTACAACACCGGCTGCGGTGGTCTGAACGACCGCAAGCCCCCGACTCCGTTCACGGTCAGCTGGAACTGAGTCGTCGAGTCGCCCCATGACCACGGTCGTGAGGTGACGGTTCGAAGCGCTGGTGGCCCCGGGCATCGCCCGGGGCCACGTCGCGTCTGCGGACGAGCCGCAGCAGCCGGACTCAGCCGAGCGGCACGATCCGGCGCTGCGACACCAGACCGCCCAGGAGCAGCGCCAGACCGACCCCCGCCAACGCGAGGACGTCGGAACCGGGCCCGGTGCTCGCCAGCCAGGAGCAGATCGCGCCGGAGGACCCGTGCACCGATCCGTCGAGCGCGCCACGGGCGACCCGATCGATGGTCGCCACCGGGCTCGAACCGAACCGGTCACCGCCGAGCGGGCCCGACGATGGCGGCACCCCGGCAGGCACCTCGACAGGAGGCACCTCGGGGGGCTGGACCACGGGCGGCTCGACGACGGCACCGGCGACCTCGGTCCCGCACTCGGAGCCGGACGATCCGAGCACCCCGACACCGATCCCGCACACGTCCACCGGCGGTGCGACGTCGAGGTCCACGTCGCCCGGGAGCGGGTCCCGCTCGTCGGGTCGCGTCGGCGCCGACTGCTCGCCCGGTGACGACTCGGGAGGTGGCGGGGCTGCTGCCCCGTGGTCGCCGCAGTCGGCGCTGCTGTCGCCCAGCAGTCCGACGCCGATGCCACAGATGTCGATGGGCACGTGCACGTCGACCGCCGTCGAGTCCTGGGCGCTGGCGGCGCCAGTACCCAGCACGACGAGCGCGGTGAGGAAGAGGGCGAAACGGATCGCCCAACGCAATGTGGTTCGCATGATGCTCGATCTCCTTGTTGGTTCACGTACGACTGACGACACGACGACAGGTGTCGTCGTGGTTCCGCTGATCGACCGGGTGGCCGATCGGGAACGCGTCAGTCGGGCGCGACCGGAGGTCGAGGTCGGGGCAACGAGGCGAGCTCCACCTCGTCGCACCACGTGCGCGTCACGGACGGATGCACCGATCGTCGGGCACCGCCGAGGACCGCGAGGGGGCCGTGGCGGTCGGGACCGCCAGCGCTGGTACTCACGGTGCTGGACGTCGACGAGGACGCGATCGGTCCGACCGGTGGGAGCGGGAGGGGCCGCGACCACGGGAACGAGCGCGAGGGGAACGAGGGCGCCCGGACGTCGATCGCCACTGCCGGAGCAATCGTCGGAGCTCCGACGTCACCGTCAGCGCCGAGCCGTGCACCCGGCCCGTACGAGCCCGCCGGAGGGCTCGTCGGCTCCTTCCCGGCCCCCGGCATCGGGTCGACGGGAGCCCGCCCGTCGACCACCGGCTCGACGATCGGCTCGAGCGAAGGAGCCACCGCCGAGACGACCTGCCGAGGAACCTCGAGCACGGTGTCCACCACGGGGCGGACCTGGTCGAGCAGATGCGGCGGGGTCGGGGGTGTGGGTGAGCTCGTCGAGCGTGACGAAGCGTCCACCGTGCCGCCCACCAGCGGACCGGTGGGTTCCGCGGCCGCCGGTGCAGCGCCGAGCATCGAGAGGATCCACAGCAGGGCGAACCACACGAACGCGGCCAGTGCGAGGCGACGCACGGCGCGCACGACCCGATGCGAGGGGTCTACCGCCGGCGCGGTCGGCGTCGGGTCGTCGGTCTGCACGTGACGGGAATACCACGCTACGTAGTTGTAAAAACACACTTTGCGGTCGCGGTCGTCGCCGAGGGAGAGAAGGAGTGGAGGGCGACAAGTGGTGGAGCGCGCGACCTGGGTCGCGTCAGTCGTCGAGCAGCTCGACCCACCCCTCTCTGCCGTGCAACCGCACACGCTGACCGTCTCGGATCAGCGTCGTGGCCCGTTCGACGCCCACGACCGCCGGCAGGCCGTACTCGCGGGCGACGACCGCACCGTGGGTCATCTGTCCACCGACCTCGGTGACGAGTCCGGCGATCGCGACGAACAGCGGCGACCAGCTGGGGTCGGTGAAGGCCGTGACGAGGATGTCGCCAGGTTCGAGGTCGGCGTCCGCGATGTCGTGCAGCACCCGGGCGCGACCCTCGACCGCTCCCCCGGACACGCCGAGCCCGACCAGCGACCCGGCCGGCGCGTCGTCGCGGCGGTACTCGCCGACCACGGCCTCGCCGTCCGACGTCAGCACCCGCGGCGGCGTCAACGACCCGAACGACTCGAAGTCGCTCCTGCGCCGGTCGATGAGCCGCTCATCGACGTGGCCGGTCCGCTCGACCTCGACGAGCTCCTCGAGGGACAGGAAGTCGACGTCGTCGGTTCGTCGGATCGCGCCCGCCCGTACGAGCCGGGTCGCCTCGCGACGCAGCGCCTGCCGGTACACGAAGTACCGGTTCACGATGACGTACTTCGGATACTCCCTGAACCCGGCGAAGGCACGCACCCGGTCGATCCTGACCGCTGCCTCGTCGGCTTTCTCGTCACCGTCGGGCAGTGCCCGCAGCCGCGCCAGGAGGTCGCGAGCGGCGAGCTCGGCCGCTCGTCGTCCCTCGTCGAATCGTCGCGCTCCGTCGCCGGGCGCAGCATTGCGCACGTTCCCGAGGATCGCCGGCAGCAGCTGATCGGGGCGCTCGCGCCACCGCGGCCTCGTGATGTCGATCTCGCCGATGCAGCGCATGCCGTAGCGGTCGAGGAAGCCCTCGATCGCGTCCCGCGCCGCGGGGCCGCCGTCGAGGGAGTCCAGCGCGTCGAGGAAGTCGGGGCCTTCGACCGCACCGAGGAGGTCCACCACCTCTGGGTGCGGCCGGATCGCGTCGGCGACGTCCAACAGGGCGAGCCCCATCTCGGAGGTGATGTTGAACGGCACCGATTGCGTGAGCACGTCGACGGCATGGGTCTCGCCGAGCCACTCCTCGAGGTGATCGTCCAGCCACCACGCGGCCTCCATCCCGCCCATCACGACCAGCGTGCTGCGGGGATCGAACACGAGTTGCTGCAGCACGCCGATGTCCGCAGCGATGAACTCGAGCAGCGCGGCACCGGTGAGGTCCGAGATGTCGGTCTCGAGCTGGGCGAGTGAGCGCTCCCGCTCCTCGATCAACTCGGCGACGAGGGCGATCGCGTCGCCGTAGGACATGCCGTCGGGGATCTCGGGTGCCGAGGGCGGCCCCGGCGGTGGTGCCGTCGAGGCCGCGCCGGACTCCGGTGCTGGTGGTGGAGGTGGCGGTGGAAGGAACCCGTCGCGGTCGACGACCCGCTGCAAGGCGTCCCCGAGCAGCGGGTCGGCCCGGGCGAAGGAATCCAGGAAGGCCGCACGAGTGCCCGGCGCCGCGAGTCCCATGGTGACGTCGACGTACAGCCGACC
>JAFAFN010000446.1 GCA_023423475.1 Actinomycetes bacterium
CGGCGAGGGAGGGTCGGATGACAGATCGCCAGGGATCGGTCAGCAGCGGTCGTCGAGTCGCCGCGGTCGCCTCGCTCGTGCTCGTCGCGGCCGCGACGGTGATGGTGATCGTCTTCGTCGGTCGCCACGTCTGGCCGCTGCTGTGGTGCCTGGCCGGCGTCGCACTCGTCGCCACGGGCGGCTGGTGGGCGGTGACCCGACCGATGCCCCGTCGGGCCGTGGGTTCTGCGCTCGCCCTGGTGGGGCTGGTCGTCGTCGCCGGTGGGCTGTGGGACGCCATCTCCGAGGCCGAGCAGGTCGTGATCCGGCTGCTCGTCGTCGCCGTGATGTTGCTCGTCGCCGGCGCATGCGCCAGGGTCGCGCTGTTCGACCCTGGCCACGACGATGCGGGCCACGACGAGGTCGAGGCTGTCGTCGGGGTCGCCCCGAGGCACCCGGTGCTGATCTGCAACCCGTGGTCGGGCGGCGGCAAGGTCGAGCGGTTCGGACTGGTGGCGCTCGCCGAGGAGCTCGGCGTCGAGGTGGTGATGCTCGACCACGGACTCGACCTCGAACAGCTCGCACGCGACGCGATCGCTCGAGGTGCGGACTGCCTCGGCATGGCCGGTGGCGACGGCTCGCAGGCGCTGGTCGCGTCGATCGCGATCGAGCACGACGTGCCCTTCGTCTGCGTGAGCGCGGGGACCCGCAACCACTTCGCGCTCGACCTCGGACTCGACCGAGAGGACCCGCGGGCGTCGATGGCGGCGTTCGTCGACGCCGTCGAGCGGCGCGTCGACCACGCGTCGGTGAACGGTCGGCTGTTCGTCAACAACGTCTCGCTCGGCGTGTACGCGACCGTGGTGCAGCGCGACGAGTACCGCGACGCCAAGGCGGCGACCTTCTCGACGCTGCTGCCGGAGCTGCTGGGCCCCGACGCCGAACCGTTCGACCTGCAGTTCTCCGAGCCCGACGGCACCGAGGTCGAGGGCGCCTTCCTCGTCATGGTCTCGAACAACCCGTACGTCGTCGGCCTCTCGCCCGACAACTTCCAACGTCGGAGCCTGACCTCGGGCCAGCTCGGCATCCTGGCGATCGACACGCCCGGACCGGCGGAAGCTGCTCGGTTGCTCACTGCGTCGACCGCAGGGCTGCGGTCCCGCAGCCGGTACTGGCACGAGTTCACCTCGACCGCTTTCGAGGTCCGCTCCCGCTCCGGTCGGGCGTTCGCCGGCGTCGACGGCGAGGCGCTCGACCTCGAGACGCCGCTGCGGTTCGCGATCCACCCGGGAGGGCTCCGGCTGCTGGTGCCGGCGGACAACCTCGGGGCAGCCGGTCGCCGTGCCGCTCGAGGCATCCGGGTGGGCGACCTGGCGCAGGTCGCGTTCGGCCGGGACGCCGTCGTCTGAGAGGGGAGCGATAGCGTCGGCCCCATGGCTGCGAAGGACCCGGGGGCGTCACGCGACGGGGTGAAGCTCACCAACCTCGACCAGTCCCTCTTCGACGGCGCCGAGGCCACCAAGGGCGACCTCGTGGACTACCTCGACGCGATGTCGGATCGCATCATCCCGGTGCTCGAGGACCGACCGCTGTCCGTCGTGCGGGTGCACCGGGACCAAGCGCCGTTCATGCAGAAGAACGTGCCGAAGTACGCACCGGACTTCGTGCGCACCGTGAGCTACTGGGCGGCGACGTCCCGCCGCAACGTCGCCTATGCCCTGTGCGACGATCGGCCCACGCTGCTGTGGTTCGCGAACCAGCGAGCTGTCGAGTACCACCCGACACTGATCACCGCGAGTGCTCCGGAGCACGCGACCCATCTGGTGCTCGACCTCGACCCACCGGAGGGCTCGGACTTCGAGGTGGTGGTGCGGGTCGCGGGGCTCGTCCGAGCGGCGCTCGACGATGCCGGCCTCGAGGGTGCGGTCAAGACCAGCGGGGCGAAGGGTCTGCACGTGTTCGTCCCGATCGACCCCGGGATCGACCTGGCCGACGCGGCAGCAGCGACCCGGTCGTTGGCCGAGCGTGCCGCGCTGCTCGACCCGGCGATCGCGACGACGGAGTTCGTCAAGGACGATCGGGGCGACAGGGTCTTCGTGGACGCCACACGGGTCGGCGGTGCCACGGTCGTCGCGGCCTACAGCCCCCGGGTCCGCGCGGGCACGACCGTGTCGATGCCGGTGCGCTGGGAGGACCTCGAGGACATCTCGCCTCGCGACTTCACGCTGCGTTCGGTGCCGGCGTTGCTCGACGGCTCGGACCCGTGGCGCGAGCGCATGCCGGCGCCGCAGTCGCTCCCGGCCGACGTCGTCGCCGATGGCCACGAGATCGACGGCGGACGGGTCAAGGCGATGCACGAGGGCAAGCGGCGAGCGCGCGAGCGTCGAGCGGCGGACTGACCCGTGGAGCTGCTGTTGTTCGACGCCGTCGCCGAGGCGGCCAGGTCACTCGTGCCCGCAGAGCTCGGTCCGTTGCGCGTGCGCTCCCACCGGTACGGCACCAAGGCGTGGTTCGGCGCGGAGCGGCCCGGCAGGGAGCACTACGAAGCACAGGTCGTGGGCGCCCAGTACGTCGAGGGCGCGACGGTGCTCGCCATCGAGGTCGGCTTCCACGCCGAGCACCCGACGCTCGCGGACAACGAGCTCGCGGTCGCCCGCCTGACCGACGCCGAGGCCGACTGGCGAGAGGTGCTCGGCGATCCGGTGGTCGTCGGACCGTTCCTCGGACGCGCCGAGCTGTGGCGCCGGGCATCAGAGACGTGGCCCGACCCCGACCTTGGCGACGACGAGCTGGTGCTCGACCTCGCCGACCGGCTCGTCGACTACATGGTCTGCTTCGAACCGCTGCTGCGCCGCTGAGCGACGGCACCGCACGGCGCTCGCACGGGTCAGCCCGCCTCGGTGTTCGTGTAGGGCGTGAAGGTCCGGCACGGCTGGGCACGCAGCGCGTTGCAGTTCGCGGGGACCTTCGACGGGTAGCCCGTGATCCCGTCGACCTGCGGGAGGACCAGCTTCGACGGTGTCGTCGCGGAGTGGCCGACCTCGATGGTCGCCCCGTCGGGCTGGTCGGCGATTAGGTAGTTCCAACGGGCTCGGTCGCCACCGGGGGTGTGCACCGAGATCCGGATGCGCGAACCCGCACGGACGATGTGCGCGAACGGGAAGATCTCGACCCGGGCCTCGACGAACTCCCCTTCGGGGATCGGCTCGGCGTCGGCCTCGAGGTTCGTGTGCAGCGGCAGCAGCTCGGTCGAGCCGTCCGCCTCGGCACGGTGCGAGGCCCGCAGCAGACCGGACTGCACGTAGGTCTCCTTGCCGTCGGGACGCACCTCGGACAGCGTGACGCCGAGGTCGGCCTCGCCCGTCGACGATGCGACCCACAGGTCCGCGCTGGCGGAACCCACGAGCACGAGGTCCTCGTCGAGGGGCTCCGACACGAACACCGATGCAGCGCCATCAGGCTCCTGTTGCCAGTCGTAGGTGACGTCCGCCTTGAAGAGGTCGTTGGCGCCGTCGCCGGCGAAGGTCCGCTGCTTGGCGAGCTCCGGATCGACCTCGAAGCTCGACGCCGACGACTCGACGGTCGGCTCCTGCGGGGCGAGGCTGCCGTCGGGCTGGAGGTACCAGACCGAGGGGGTCGTGCCGGGCAGGGGCCACGACGGCACCCGCAGGTCGAGCGTCGCGTTCGGCATGCCCGGGGCCTCGGGGTCACCTGCACCGCTCTCGAAGCGGATCCGGATCGGGTCCTCGGCCTCGTACGCGGCGCGCTGCTCCTCGAAGGTCGGGTACTCCTCGAACATGCGCTGGGGCGGGATCGACGCCTCCTTGCCGAAGACCTCTCCCATGATGATCGGCAGGAAGATGTCCGCCGCGGCCGAGCGCGGCGTCAGCTCCTTCGCCACGTAGAAGTCGAGGAAGGTCTTCCACTCGACGAGGTTCGCCGGCTGGAACCCGTCGGCATGTGCGCCGTTCCACGCGCTGAAGCGCGTCACCGGTGCGTTGTCGAAGTCGTCGAAGAGCATCGGGAAGCGTCCGCCGGTCTGCTCGTCCTGGAACGAGCCGGTGAGGAACACGGGGACCTCGATGTCCTCGACGAACAGGGACGGGTTGAGCGGGTCGGCGACCTCGGCGTCGTAGTGCGGGTACTTCTTGGCCTTCGCGGTGGCGTCGACGTTCTGACCTCGCAGCAGCTGGTTCTGCTCGCAGACCTCGTCGCCGGCGTCGACGACCTCCTGCTCCCAGCCCTGTCCGTACGGCTCGGCCGCGGTGAGGACCTCGTCGGCCCAGGTGAGCGCGAAGCCCTCGTTGAAGATGCCGCCGGGTGCGAGCACGCCGCGCGCCGTGTCGTCGTAGACCGACAGGGGAGTGATCGCGGACAGGCTCGGCGGCTGCGCCGACGCGACGAAGAGCTGCGAGATGCCCGGGTAGGAGAGGCCGACCATGCCGACCTCGTGGTCCTTCACCCAGTCCTGGGCTGCGACGGTCTCGATGATGTCGTAGCCGTCGGTCACCTGCAGCGGTTCGAAGAAGTCGTAGGCGCCGCCCGAGCAGCCGGTGCCGCGCATGTTGACGCTGACCACCGCGAAGCCGAGCGCGTGGGCGATCAGCGATGCCGGCTGGTCCGGCGCGGCGCAGGCGAACGCCGCGATCGCACAGACCGCTTCGATGGTGAGCCCCTCGGGCAGGGACTTCGAGAGGTCGTCCCAGCGATCCGCGATCAGGTTCGCCGCGGGCTTCGAGGGGCTGTACCCCGAGTACTCCACGACGGTCGGGTACGGACCGTCCTCGATGGGACCGGGGAGGTAGACCGACGCGGACAGCGTGGTGCCGTCGCGGGTCTCGACGTAGCCGAAGCCCGGTTCGAGCGTCTGGTCGTCGTAGAACGCCTGGTCGGGCACGGAGCCCTCGACCGCGACGACCTCGACGGGCGCCGATGCCGTGCGCTCCTCGCCCTGGACGGTCGCGACCTGGTAGCCCTCGCCCGGCTCGACGAGTCGGAAGAGCAGCGAGCCCTGGTCGTCGGTGGTCCCCGTCTCGACGGCCTGACCCTCGCCGCCGTGCAGGGCGAGCTCGACCCCTGGCTCGGCCCCGGTGACCGAGACCTGCTCGAGGCTGCCCCGGACCACCAGCTCCTCGTCGACCGGGGTCGACGCCGAGATCGGCTCGACCTCGGTGGCTGCGCCGTCCGACGCACCATCGTCGGTGCAGGCACCGGCGACGAGCAGCAACGCGGCGCACACGGCCGCCAACCGGACCAGCGGACGCCGCGACGAGCGGCGCCCGAGCGGGCGATCGATCATGGAGTTCCCCCTCCGAGACACCGGTCCCTGGGACCGGCCTGAACGACGTTCAGTTCGGGAGTTGAGACTACCCCCTCAGTCCGAGGTCCCGGAGCCCCGTGGCCCCGAACCCGGCAGCCCCGGGCCCTGACCCTGCTGGCCGGCGACGATCGCGGCGTCGGCTTCGGCGAGCAGGCGGTGGAGCTCCTCGGTGCGGCTCGCCTCGCTGCGCTCGAGCCGCTCCTCCCAGTCCTCGTCGTCGCCGTTGCCCCTGGTCAGGATCGACACGAGGAACAGGCCGATGACGTAGCACGCCACGGGTGCCACGGCGCCGAGGGTGAAGGGGTCCTCGATGTGCACGGCGAGCGCGGTGCCGAAGCCGACTGCTGCGACGGCGGTCAGCGCGACCTGCCGGGCGGCCGAGTACGTGAAGCGCCCCAGGTGCTCGCCGGTCCACTCGATCGCCAGCGGGAGCGGCAGGACCCACGCGGCCCACAGTGCGGCATCCGGGACCTCGATGAGCACGGCGACGACGGCGGTGACCACGATCAGGGGGTAGAGCACGAGGCAACGGCGGCACACGTGGGTGTGACCGACCCGGACGCAGCGGTCGTACTGGTCGGGCCAGTGGTGCGCGAGCCAGATCGGGGATGCATCCGACGGAGAGGCCATGACATCTCCATCGGCATCTCGCGGCGGATCCTGATGCTCGGCCACCCGCATCGAGTCCCGACCCGCCCCGCGACGCCGTGCGAAGATGACGGCCATGTCGATCCCCGTGCCTGGTGGCGATCCGGATGCCCCCGACTTCGTCTACGACGAGATGTCCTACTTCGGCGAGAACTGCGCCGAGTACGACATCGACCCCGACGGTCCGGCCGGCGCGGCGAGCGCATCGGTCGAGCGCGTCGGCTTCGCGCTGGCGGATGGCCGGGTGCTGTCCGCGCTGTCGTGGGGTGGAGCTCCACCGGAGCTGGTCCTGATCCACGGCGGTGCCCAGAACGCGCACACATGGGACACCGTTGCGCTCGCGCTCGCGCCGACGCCGATCCTGGCGATCGACCTGCCGGGCCACGGTCACTCCGGTTGGCGCGAGGACGGTGCCTACGACCCGCGTCATTCGGCCGACGACCTCGCCGAGATGATCGCCGCGCTGGCCGACGGTCCGGTCGTGCTCGTCGGCATGTCGCTCGGTGGGCTGACCGCCACCGCGGTGGCCGCTCGCCATCCGGAGCTGGTGCGTCGCCTGGTGATCGTCGACGTGACCCCCGGTG